>NYZX01000147.1 GCA_002686065.1 Pseudobdellovibrionaceae bacterium
AAACATAAAAAAACCCAGCCACAGGGCTGGGTTTTCGAAAATCGAATTGGATTCGACCGGCTTAAGCTTTTCGAGCGGCGTAGTATTCCGTGAAAAGACCAGCGTCGAATGAAAAAGGAACGTGTTCGATTCCTGGGATAGCCAAAATGGTTCCAAGGTCGCGACCGTCTTTTTCTTCCTTCTGCAAGTAATCAGGCAGCTCAAGGCGTGGTGATTGCTTCGCGCGAAGGTAGATTTGGTTTTCTTTAGACTTCTCACGAATAGTGATGGTCTGACCGGGCTTAAGTACCGATGAAGGGACGTCCATGATTTTGTCGTTCACAAGAACATGTCCGTGGACAACCAGCTGACGAGCAGCGCGGATGCTTGGCGCAAGACCAAGACGGAAAACAACGTTATCAAGACGTAGTTCCAAGCGACCAACAAGTTTGTTCACCCAGTTCGTACCGCTACCACGCTTAGAATCACGGATGAAACGACGAAGTTGCTTTTCGCGAAGTTCGTAGTTCAGGCGGATTTTTTGCTTCTCTTCAAGGCGAAGAGCGTAGTCAGAGTACTTACGGCGTTTGTTTCCGTTTTCACCTGGTGGGTAGGGACGTCGATCAAGAGCCCCTGGTTTTCCAAGCCCTGGTAGTTCAGTACCAAGTCGGCGTTGGATTTTAAAGCGAGCGATTTTTCCAGATTTAGCCATCTGTGTTTCCTTTAATATTTGCGATAAATTAACTTTGTTTAACCAGGTGTGTTCCCACACTGACGGTCTGGTGACAAAGCCTATCGCCAGTCTTCTTTTTGCCGCGGAAGACTAAAGTCCCGGTTGTACGCGTTTTCCCCTGAGATTTCAAGGGGAAAGGCACTTGTTCCTGTTGAAAGTTCTGGACCCGAAAAGGCTTAAAAGGACTTAATCCCAAAAGCCTAAATGCCGATAACCACATAGGAATTTGGGGATTAGGGAGGTTAAGTTGGATCCACAACATCGAGATCGGGGCACGTCCTTTTCGATTCGATATAAATTTCTTGTGGTGACAACACTGTTATTGGTTGTCTGCGTAGGAGCTTATTTCCTGCTGGCGACCCACGTTTTTAAACGCGATAAAACGGAACTGGTTTTCGATTATTCGCGTAGTAGTGTCAGCAATATCTCCTCGGACCTAGAAAGCTTGTTTCAATCAGTCAACGATCGACTGACTCTGATTGCCTCGTTTTATGGGCGGGCTGAACAGGCGGCGGTCCTGCGACACCTTCTTCAAAATCAACAAGACATTGTCTACATGGGGGTTAGCCCTCAATTTAAAACGACGAAGAAGCTTTATACCAGCAACACCTATCAAAAAACCTATGCCATTAGCGACGACGAGTTATCGCAGGCCATTTCAGAACAGGCCTTGCAACAAATTCGTGTGAAGGGGCAGTGGATCTGGAATGCATCGACAAGCTCGGGGGCGCCCTTGATTGGCTATGGTCGAAACGTCTCGCAGGAAAACGAGCAGGACGGGCGCATCATTCGTCAGTTTGCGATGGTCAGTTTGATTAAGGCCGATCGTATTCTGAAGGCTCTTGAGTCAGGGCACTTTGCCGAAGCTTTTGTCCTGGATTCGCAGGGCGATATTTTGGCGCATCCAAATAAAGAATTGCAAATGGCTAAGGCGTCCTTTCGGGAGGACAAGTTGTTCCAGCTCGCATTGGATCAAAAGGTCAAACTGCAGGTCGTGAACTTCGAAGAGGGCTCAGATCGGTATCTTGGAGCGATTGCGAAAGCGTTCCAGGGGCAAATTTATGTGGTCTCACAGGTTTCTGAATCGAAGGCCTTCGAGGCGGTCAATCGTCTGTTGTATCGCTCTTCCATCTTTGCCCTGATTGTCATCACGGCCGCTTTTATCGTTGCCATTCTGTTTTCGCGAACCTTGACCCGGCCCATTGAAAAATTAATGGGAGGAATGAAAAAGGTGGCGAAGGGGCAGCTGGATACACAAATTGATGTGGGGTCCCGAGATGAAATCGCCATCTTAGCGAACTCTTTTAACCGGATGATCGTCGACTTAAAAGCCTCGCGTGAAGAACTGGAAGAAGTGAATCGCGGCCTTGAAACCAAGGTCAAAGAGCGAACTCACGAGCTAGAAATTCAAAACCAAGCCGTGAAACGCGCTCAGGAAGCACTTCTTCGAACCACGCGTTTGGCGACGGTGGGTGAGATTGCTGGGCAAGCGGCTCATGAAGTTTTAAATCCGCTAACCAGTATGGTGTCTCGTCTGCAGCGAGTAAAAGAACGTGTTGTCTCTAAAAGCGAACAGGAAACTCAACTTCTTGAAGAGATTCGNTCNGCCTGGGATCAGGACTTCCAAAACGGCGGATTCGAAGGCCTGGTTTCCCAGTGGCAAAAGCCGTCTGAAATGGATAGCTCGAAGACGTTGTGGCAGGAAGATTTAACGAATTTGACTGAAATTAGGAATAACCTGCGGAGCGAGATTCAGCAGCTCAGCGAGGATATGGATTTTGTTCTTCGTGAAGGGCAACGCATCAACCGAATTGTTCAGTCGATGCGTTCGATGAATACGGTGAAGGCCGAGCTTCGTGACCACTCTTTGGTGGATCTTATCAAAGATGTCATCAACGTGATGAAGGATCTAGCGGATCAAGACAGTATCGAATTAAAGATGGCCCCGGATGTGGATCCTGTTTGGGTGCGTGTCGACCAGGATGAGTTCATTCAGGCCGGGACGAATTTGCTTCGAAACGCCATTCAGGCTGTGAAAGTGAAGCTGCACGAGGACTCGGGATTTGTTGGTCGCATAGTTGTCAGTACGTCTGTGGATGACGGTCGTGTGAAAATTCATATCGAAGACAATGGGTGCGGGATCAGTTCTGAAAATCAAAAGAAGCTTTTCGAAACCCAGTTCACAACAAAGTCGTTGGAAGAAGGAACGGGCCTTGGACTTGGGATTTCAAGGAGATTTTTACGAGCATTTGACGGTGATATTTACTTAGACCATAGCCAGGAAGGTGAGGGAAGCCAGTTTGTGATGGAGCTTCCTAGATATGACGTTGAGTCGAAAAGGACAAGCGCATGAAAGAATATAAGACATCCTGGAACCGAAAAATTCTGATCGTCGAAGATGAAACGAATATTCGCGATGAATACGTCGAGATATTGACTCCGAAGCAGGACGTCGCGACGGGGAGTCGTCGAAGCTCAAGGTCGTCCTCAGGACCTGTTGCCGCCGCTGTCGAAGAAAAGAACGATTTGAATTTCGAACTTGTCTGCGTGTCGAATGCCCAGTCAGCATTGACAGCCATTTCTGAGGCCAAAGCCGCTGGTCAGCCTTTTACCATGGGATTCTTTGATGTGCGCCTTGGTGATGGGATGGAAGGTGTCGAGCTGGTTAAGATGATTTTTGACAGTGACCCGTCGATCTACGCGGTTTTTGTCACCGCCTATCACGATAGAGGCGTTGAGGCGATTCACCGGTTTTTGGGAGAGGGACGGGCCGAGCGTTGGGACTATTTAAACAAGCCTTTTTCTAGGGGTGAGATCATTCAAAAGGCCCGAAACTTCACCTCACTGTGGAACTTGAATCGTGAAAGAGACTTTCGCGAAAAGGAATTGCGAACCTTGCGTGAGCGTATCGGACAGGGGGAGAAGGCCAGTGCTGTGGCCGCAGTGGCCCGAGGTGTTGGTCACGAATTTGGAAACATCTTACTGCAAATCATAGGTAAGGCTGAACTNAGTNTAAACAAGTCAGAACAGGGGAANCAGGAGGCCTTGCAGAAGATNCTGGAAGCTTCTCAGCGGGCGACTGAAATTTTNGATCGATTTAAAANTCTATCCGATCACCAAACTCCATCCACGGCAAAGGCGNCAGTNAGTTTAAGGGAAGTCGTTGATGGGACCGTCGACTTGATGGAGCATCAAATTCGTGTGGATGGATTGAAGGTGTGCTTTGTGAAGTCGGACTCTGGGGTGGTTTATGGCCACTACACATCCTTGATGCAGGTGATGGTCAACCTTCTGATTAACGCCAGCCATGCCATGGGTGGCGGGGGACAGATTGATATCAGTATCGAATCCTTAGATCAGGATTGGATGTGTTTGCGGCTGCGTGACTACGGCCCAGGTGTGCCAGAGCAAGACTTAGAAAAAGTCTTACAGCCTTTGTTTACGACAAAGGGGCGCGAAGGATCCGGGTTAGGCTTGGCGATTTGCCAGGAGATTGTCGAAATTGATCATCAAGGACATTTTGAAATTCGTAATCACCCGGTGAAAGGGTTTGAAGTGGTTATCCGCCTTCCGAAACAGGAACTCCAGGAGGCGGCGTGAATCCAGGTATTCATATTCTTGTTATTGACGACGACGCCATGGTCAGGGATGTCCTTTGCGAGTACCTATCGACCTTTGGATTTGTCAATGTAACCGAGGCCACAACGGCGTCGCGAGCTTTAAAGATGATCCACGACCAAAAGATTCAGATCGATCTTGTTCTGTCCGATTGGGAAATGCCAGAGCACAACGGCCTCACAATGTTGAAAGCCGTCCGTAATTCACCTCATCGGAAAGACACGAAGTTTATTATGATTACGTCGCAAAAATCCATGGAGCGAATGAAGATCACTCAAGCGGCGAATTGGCGTGTGAACTCATATATTGTGAAGCCGTTTCGAGCTCGAATTCTACGAGATAAAATCTGGAAGGCCATGGGCTGGGAAGACGAATCCCAAGCCGATTCAGCTTAGGTGGAACCATTTTATGCGCGTCATCTTTGTTTTTCTTCTTTTGATTCTTATTTCCCTACCGTCCCTGGCGGACAGGGTGACGCTTAGTTTTTCTTCTGATGCACAGAAAGAGAGTTCAACCTTAGTGTGGAACACGCCCCTGGGGCGTCTTCACCCGCCAAACCAAGTTGTCGGTTACAATGTCGGCGGTGGGGCAACCAATGTCGCAATCGACATTGGTGACGGTAGTGATGGGGTCTTTAACGAGTCCACCTATGCGAACTTTTCGGTCGGTGGTGATACCAGTGGTCAGGTGATAACCGTCGACACGGACACCTATTCCGAATTGCAGTTCACCACATTTGATCTTGCTTCCGGATGGACCTTGCGAGGGACGGGAAGTCAGCCCTTGGTGATTCGAGTCATGGGCCATATGACTATTTCAGGAACGATTGATTGCTCTGGCGAAGATGGTGAGGACGGAAATTCTGATCCAAATACCGGCGTGTCTGGAGGGACAGGTGTTTGTGCCGGTGCCGACGGTGGAGCTGGTGGAACCGGCAACGGAGGCTCTTCTGTTGCTCCTGGTAGTGGTGCAAATATCAACGGAAGTGTGACCGGTGGCTCTGGCGGAGCCACGGGTGATGCAAATGGTGGTGTTGGTGGCTCTGGCGGGGGAAGTTTTAATTCCAACGTTGCCGCGAACCAAGGTGTGGATGTTCTTAATGCGCCCAATGGAACCGCGGGAAGTTCGACCGACGAGCCCGAGTTCAGCACGTTGTCTGGTGGTGCCGGTGGTGGTGGCGGCAGCGACTGGGATGCTGGTGCTGCGACAGCTCAAGGCAGCGGTGCTGGCGGAGGTGCCGGCGGAGGGGTCATTATCCTTGTTGCTGGTGGGAATATCGACTTGGGAACCTCAGGCTATGTTTTGGCGTCTGGTGGGGATGGTGGATCGGTTGATTCGCCAAGGCTTGCCGGAGCTGGCGGTGGCGGTGGCGGCGGTGGTGTTATCCTGTTTGCCGTTAATCGAATTCAGTACGATAACTCGAGTTTGCCTCGTATTCGCGTTGGCAAGGGTGATGGTGGATCTGGAAACAACGCCTCCGGTGGTGATGGGGCGAATGGTCGAACCTGGTTGATTGATAGCGAAGGGGTTCCTGCCGACAACATCGAAGATATCGCAGGCAACTTTATTCTGTTTGGCGAAGTCGGATACCAGACGGGTAGCTACACCGCGACGACAACAGCCTTCGAAATCTTAAACCGTGCTCCGAGTTTTCTATCAGAAAGCCTTGCCGACACGGTCCCTTCGGGAAGCAGTTTCACGTTGGAGCTCGCGTTTGGCGAGACCAGCGACTTTGATCCGTCGGGGCTTTTTGCGGACAGCAGCACGATCGTTGGTGTTCAGCAAGATGGCCTTCGTTACGTGAAGGCGCGGCTTTCTGTAACAAGTAGCGTGGCGGATGATCCGGTTCTGATTGAGTCGGGCGATATCGAGTTTTCTGGGTATCTACAGGAGGACTTTGATCTTTCTACAGGGTGTGCTCGAGTTTCAGGCGAGGAAGGATCTGGTTCAGGCGGCCTCATGATTTTGCTGATGTGTTTACTGCCCTTTGCTGTTACAACAGGCCTCAGACGGAGGTCTTCAAGTGATCGGTGTTCTTCGCCAGCGAGCGGTCAAGTATAGTTTACAACATGCAGTTCGTTTACAAGGTAAATCGCCTGTACGTTTTCCTAAAACAGAGTTCTATTTTGGTTACGGAGCAAATCTTTCTGAAGATCGCTTTCAATCTAAGAGGATGCAAGTTGCTGAAGTCGGAGTGGCTCATTTGACGGACCATCAACTGACGTTTGAATTAGCCAATGAGTATCGTGGGAAAGGTTATGCGTCCGTGGCCCCGGTGCGGGGACAGAATGTGTGGGGCATGCTTTATAAAATGGATGCCTTATCCTTGAAGCTGTTGGACAGCATGGAGTGGGCTGGCTTGGGCGCCTACGAACGTCGAAAAGTTCCTGTTGTTTTATCCGATGGGCCGGTCATCGATGCTTGGTGCTATATTGCTAAAGACCCGAAGGGTGGCTTAAAGCCGTCGAAGGCTTACTTGGACGCCATTCTATCTGAGGCCCGACGCTTGGGTTTTCCTGAGGACTATATTTCCTACTTAGAAGCGCAGCCAGCACAAGATGAGTTTCCATTAGATCACGAATTCAGTTTGCTTTTTTATGGGAAGAAAAGGCCTTTATCTGGTCAGTTAGAACCGGTCTACAAAGTTCATGACCGCCTTCGACAGAAGCTGACGAAGCTGATTTAGTATTTTTAAAAGCCGAAACTAAGCCGAAACGTCAGCTGAGCCCGAATGGATCCGCCGCGATCACCAGAAGGAATATAGCTGGCCAATAAGGCTAAGCCCGAACCGGCTTTGAAGTCGTCGGTGGTAAACCAATGACAGTCAAAAACTTGAGACAGGTCGACTTGGGACTCGTCGCCCAATAAATAGCTGAGTCCCGTTTGGCTGACCCATGTTTTTCCAAAATGACTGACGTAACCAAGATGAGGGCCGATCAAAGTCAGATCTGTGCCTTCGATGGTTTCAAGTGTCAGGCGATTGAAGTAGGTCTGATTGACATACTTTGCACCCAGCTGCCAGTTCCAATAAAACTTTCTTGTGGTGATCGTCGCCGATGTGGATTTGAATTCAAGGTGGTCTTGAAAGGGGAGGTCGTCGGGTTCTGCGGGTTCTAGCTTTGCGCTGACATAGCTCGCCTGAATGTCTGTCCTCCAGCTTTCGTTCACCCAGAAGTTGAAGTAAAGCCCAACGCCCATATTGGCAACGTCGGACAGGTTGACCTTCGTGTCCTCATCAACCACGTCAGACAAAAAGACAAACTGAGGGGCATAGGAGACGAGAAATCGACCCGGTGTCGAGTGGATTTCTGAGGGCGGTTCGATTTGGGTTGTGGTCTCTGGGGGCTTCTGGGGAGCCGGGGCTTTGACCTGTTTTGGCTGCGGCTTTGGTTTTGGAACCGGTTTTGGCTTGGGTTTTGGTGTTGGTTGCAGCACGATCTGAGGTTTATTCAGCTTTTGGATCGGGGTTAGCTTTTCGATCTTTGGTTCAACGGGTAGTTTTGCAATTTGTACTTTTTTGGGCTCGGTAAAATAACCCAGCTGCCCGTCGGATCGGGCTGCCGAGACTCGCCAGTAGACCGCCTTGAAGACGCCGTAGTTCCATCGGAATTCGGTGTCTTTGGTGGTCTTCAATTCGACCGGTGCGATAAAATCTTCGGTTTCAGAAATCTCAATGATGTAGTAATCGGCTTGGTTGACCGGATCCCATCTAAAAACCACTTCATCGCTATCATCATCACGTGTCTGGGCCTCGGCGGTGGGAAGTACCCATCCCCATATCGTTTTTAGTAGGGACGTCTTTTGTGGCTTCTGGTTGGCAGGTTGTCGTGGTTTGGGGTCTTCGATGATCTTCGGTGCGGGCAGTAAATCGCGGAACAAGAAGATAGGGTATTTGAACCGAGGTGGCATGCTAAACCCTTGCTCGTCGTATCCAAACACGGACCAGTAGTAAAACCCTGGACTCAGGTTGCTGAGCTCGGTTTGTGAATCATGGCTATCGAAGGTTTTCGACTCACCCGAGGCATCCTGAAAGACCAACTTGTAGTTCGAAGCCGCAAGTAGGCGGGACCAGCTAAAGGTTAATGGTTGGCTTGGGTCATGTCGGTCCCGGGGAAGAGGCGAAAAATAAGTCATCTTTGGGGCATGGAAAATATCTTGCTTTAAGGTCTTAGAGATCCCCTGTGGACTTTTTAAGGACAGCAAATAGCTGCCTTGTTGTAGGGTGAACTGTAGGTGGTTTTGACCCTCGACCGCTTGTTCATGGATCGTGCCGTCGGGTTTTCGAATTTCAAGTGAGGTGGCCGGCCCCTCCCATTTGAGTTCCACCTCGGCGCTGTCGTCGAACGAGTAGACCCGCTGATGAAGTGGTGATGTCCAAACAAGGTTCTCGATGATCTCTTGCTTTTCAACCAACCCTTCTGACGAGACCCGAGCTCGTTGATTTTTTTTGATGATGATGGGATTCGAATTTTCAGGATTGATCAGCCCGACCTCTCCGGATTCAACAGTCACTTCCAGCTCGCCACTGGCGTCGTTGCGAAGACTGATCTCGCTTCCTTTTTTGGCTTGGATATCCCAGTTTTCAGTTCTGACGGACAAGCGTTTGAAATCTGATTTTGACCTCATGTTTCCCCGACTGAATGCGAGGTGAAGGGTGCCGTCTTCTTTGTTGTCTTCTGGTGGTTCGATGACGACGAGCGTATTCTCGTAAAGGTGAATTTTCACATCGTCGGCTAATTCAAGTTGAGCTTCAGATTGATCAAGGGTCAGAACGCGGTCATGTTGATAAAGGGCATCTTGATTTTGCGTTTCTTGCCAGACCAAAGAATCAACCGATTTCTTGCGAACCATCGACCGTCGGTAGGTCAGGCGTCCCAGTTCTTTGGATTTTGGCGCGGATGTGTTGAAACTAAGCCCAGGCAGACGGATCAGGTCGACGTCGGCCATAAGGACAATGATTTCAATAACAAGAAGAAGGCTGGCGGCCCAAAGTAGTTTTCGATCCACATCTATATATCGGAAAGAATCAATTTGAGATTTACTGACCTTGGTTCAGGCGAGGTCCGAAAAAGCCTGATTGCGCTCGCCCTCCGTCGGGGTTGAATTGTCTTTCTGTCGGACCAAACAGTAAAATTAACAGATGTCACCCTCTGATTACCGCCTTTTAGTTGTAGAAGATGACCCCGTTAGCCGCGAGGTGATCACGGATATTTTGAAGGACCGGGGATACGATATCCGAGAGGCCGAGTCGGGGGCTGACGGTCTGCAGTTGGTAAAAGATTTCAAGCCACATCTGGTGATTTCTGATTACGATATGCCGGGAATGACAGGGCTTGAGATGCTGCGTGGTCTTCGTAGTCAGCAAAACTACGTGACCTTAATATTTGTTTCTGGGCGGGCGGATACCTCGGCAGTGGTCCAATGTCTTCGCGACGGGGCTGACGACTTTATTAAAAAACCATTCCGCATGGAAGAGTTTGCAGCCCGGATCGAAGTGGCTCTGCGGACAAACGAAATTCACCGCGAGCTGCATGAGGCCAACCAAAAGTTGCAAGATATGGTTGATACCGATCATCTGACGGGTCTTCATAATATGCGCACTATCTACGAAAAGATTGATTACGAACTTCGCCGATCACAGCGAACGGGCCAGAAGGCGACTTGTGTCATGATTGACTTGGACCACTTTAAATCCGTCAATGACAACAACGATCATCTTTTTGGATCTTATGTGTTGCAAGAATTTGGTCACATGATTCAGAAGAACATTCGCGACGTGGATCTTGCTGCCCGCTACGGCGGGGACGAATTTTTGGTCTGCCTGGTCGATACGGATGGGAAGGGTGCTGAGTGCTTTTGCGAACGCCTTCGGGCCATTATGGAGACACATGTCTTTAAAAAAGAAGACTCAGAAATTCAGCTGACGATTAGTCTTGGGTTCGCGGTTTCTTCTGGAGACCCCGAGGAAGATGCCATATCGCTGGTTCGCCGTGCCGACCATTCGCTGTATAAATCAAAAGAGCTTGGGCGAAACCGCTTTTCAGGTGACTCTGAATAATTGGTTTAAACAATCTGTTTAAACTCAGGCTGGCGCGAACAGGTCGACAAGGTGTCCAATCACTTTTTCCAGTTCTTCAGGGTTTTTTAGGCTGCGGCTGTAAAAGCGTTGTTTGATATGATCCATACGCATTTGGCTGGTCATAGAGCCAAAAAACAGCCCTGCAAGAACGAAGGGGTCATGTGATTTCGAGACAAGGCCTTTTGATTTGGCCTCTTCAAAATAGTGCGATAGCAGATCAAAAATTTTCATGAATGTTTTGCGGAAGATGTCTTCGGCCGGAGAGTGCAGGCGGTCGTATTCGCGTACGATCAGTAGGCCGGCATCGATATTTTCAGTGAGTAGGCTGAACATCTGNCTTAAAAAATGCTCAAGTTGTTCACGAAATTCTTTCTTGGACTGTGGTGAGCGCAAGCTATGTTCAGCCATCGACAGTTTTGCTTCCCCAATGAATTGAACACAGGCCTTGTAGAGACCTTCTTTGCTGCCGTAATAATAAGAGATCTGACTGGAGTTCACCCCAGCAAACTGTGCAATATCACGAATCGAAGTTCCGCTAAGGCCCTGTCTTCCAAAGCAGTGGACTCCTGCGTCGAGCAGCATTTTTTCAGGACTTCCTTCCTGAAGGTCGGCCAGGTCGGGTTCGTTCAAAGACCTTCGGCGAGGTCGTGACTCCTTCGACTTGGAGCTTTTATCTGTCGCGGCGTTTTGACTCATTTTGATCCTACTCAAACACAACTTGTTTCTGATTATTGTACAACCAATGTTAATTTTCAATCAATTGATTGAAATTAGGACAGTCGCTGATACACTGATTTCGTGGAAACGTAATTTGGAGGTATCTGTGGAACTACTTAATCAGATCCATGCGCTGTTCGCAGCGAATTTAGGTCTGGCCTCGGGACTGGTAGCATTGGCTGTCATTCTTTTGGGGTTCAATGGGGCGCCCTATCTATTGTGGGCGATCGTTTTGNCAGTGGCATTGGCTGGCTTTGGCGCGCCACTTGTCGTTCTTGGGGTCTTTGTTGCCCTATCACTTGTCTTCATCATAACTCCCATTCGACGGGCATTGGTTTCGACCATTGTTATGCGTGTACTTGCGGGGATTATGCCGAAGATCTCGGANACCGAGCGCACGGCCTTAGAGGCTGGTGTGGTTTGGGCTGAAGCCGATTTGTTTTCAGGTAAACCTGATTTCGACAAACTTATGGCGGAACCCTATGCGAAGCTGACTGACGAAGAACAAGCTTTTATGGACGGACCTGTCGAAGAGCTTTGTCGTTTGTTAGACGACTGGAAGATTTGGAATACTCNTGAGCTTCCAGACGACGCTTTTAAGTATATTAAAGACAAAGGTTTCTTGGGGATGATTATTCCTAAGGAATACGGTGGTCTTGGCTTCTCGGCCATGGCGCACTCAGAAGTCATTCAGAAAGTGGCTTCAAAATCGATCGCTGGTTGTATCACCATCATGGTTCCAAACTCGTTGGGGCCGGCTGAACTTCTTTTGCATTATGGAACAGAAGAGCAGCGTAAAAAATATCTTCCTCGCTTGGCCAACGGCCAAGAGATCCCTTGTTTCGGTTTGACCGAGCCACAGGCTGGTTCTGATGCAGGTGCGATCGAATCGGAAGGTATCCTATTTAAAGGGGATGATGGTCAGATTTACATCCGATTGAATTGGAATAAGCGTTGGATCACCTTAGCGGCAATTTCAACGATCATCGGTCTGGCCTTCAAGCTTCGTGACCCGGATAACTTGTTAGGTCGGGGTGAAGATCTGGGGATCACTTGCGCTTTGATTCCATCGGATACCAAGGGTGTGGTTCTTGGTATGCGCCATGATCCGTTAAACGTTCCGTTCTACAACTGTCCGACCCAAGGTCATGATGTTGTTGTGAATGCGGCAGATGCGATCATTGGTGGGCTTGATAACGCCGGAAAAGGCTGGCCAATGTTGATGGAATCCTTGGCGGCTGGTCGAGGGATTTCGCTTCCATCACAATCAGTTGGTGGTTTGAAACTTCTAACTCGTGTGACTTCGGCGCACTCATTGATTCGTAAGCAGTTTGGTGTGCCGATCGGTAAGTTCGAAGGTGTTGAAGAGCCTTTGGCGCGTATCAGCGGTATGACCTATACATTTGATGCCATGAGACGGTATGTCCAAGGTGCCCTTGATAAAGGGATTAAGCCGCCAGTTATTACGGCGATCGCTAAATATCAGTCGACAGAAGCTTACCGTCGATCTGTTAACGACGCGATGGACGTGATTGGTGGAGCTGGTATTTCCATGGGGCCACGTAACGTGGTCGCAGCGGGATACATTGGTGCTCCCATTGGGATCACAGTTGAAGGTGCGAATATTCTGACTCGGACCCTGATTATTTTTGGTCAAGGGGCCTTACGTGCTCACCCTTACGCCTTTAAAGAAGTCGATTCGATCGGCAAAGGNGATTTGAAGGGCTTTGATCTTGCGTTCTGGTCTCACGTTCGTCANATCGTGCGTAATACTTTCCGNTCTGTGGTNCTTAGTGTGACCCGTGGATTGGTTGGTAACAGCGGATATGGTGGTGAGATGGCTCCGTACTTCCGTCGTCTAAGCTGGGCCTCTGCCAGCTTCGCGATCACGGCTGACATGGCCATGGGCTTNCTTGGTGGAAGTTTGAAGTTTAAAGAAAAGATCACCGGACGTTTTGCCGATATCCTTTCTTGGATGTTCCTTGCGACCTCAGTTCTTCGTCGATACGAGGCTGAAGGTAAACGGGCACAAGATCTTCCGTTCGTGAAATACAGCTTGGAATATGCTTTCCAGCAGATTCAAAAAGGTTTCGAAGATATNTATTCAAACATGGATGTGCCGGTACTTGGCTGGTTCTTTAAAGTTCCACTTCGTGTTTGGGCTCGCTTCAACCGGATCGACCGCGATATCACTGATAAGCACACTCATCAAATGGCTGCAGCTATCCTGCAACCGGGCGATGTTCGTGACAACCTGACTCAAGGTGTTTACTTGCCGAAGGACGGTGACTATCAGACGGCTCGCTTAGATCGTGCGATGGAAATGATCACAGCTGCGGCTAAGATCGAAAAGAAAATCGTTAAAGCGATTCGAGCTAAAACCATTCCGAAAAAACGCATTGCTTTGGTTCTAGATGAAGCTGTTGCGAAAAATGTGATTACGGAAGAAGAAAAGAAGACCTTGGTTCTAGCGGAAGAGCTTCGCTGGGATGCCATTCAGGTCGATTACTTCAGCCAAGACGAGTACATCAATCGGTCTCAGCAGAAGTTTGACGAAGCCCGACCGATCGTTGATCACCCGGCACGAGCCGTTCATTAATCGAATTTGATCCCTTCTAGGATGTTTTTTCTAGGCCAGCTTTTCGAAGCTGGCCTTTTTTTATCCAAATCAATGGGATCATCAACCAAAGTAAAAGCGTTAGTCCTCGGCTAGGTGGCGGCGGTAGCTGGCCAGAGACCCGTGCGCAACCCAAGGGGCCATCATCAAAGAGTTCGTCACGAGGATACAGGAACGTAAAACCGTCAACGTCATCTTGATGCAGGCGGAGTTCGGTTTTTTCCGCGATACTATAGTGCATTAAGGCTCCGGGTTCTTCGCTGTGTCCNAANCCTAAGACATGACCCATTTCATGGGCTAAGACGATCTTTCGTTTTGTGCTGTTGAGATTGCTATAAACCTGTCCACTATCTTCGTTAATAATAACACCGCCAATTGTTATGTGCGTTCCGTCGAAGGCGGCACTGAACCCAATGGCGATGGACGAGTTGGGACTGGATGTTGAATCTGTAAGGTAGTCCGTCGAGCAGGTAATGATCATGTCTTCACTAAAGCTATTTCCACTGACCTGAGAAATAATATTAGCGGCGGAGGCGCTGGTGGTGTCGCCTTTAAAACTTAATTTGAGTCCCGANGTTGGAACACGGTTTANAAAATCCACGGCGGCGACGATATCTCCGTAAATCGATGCGCTACAGTTTGACGGGTTTAGATAAACTTGGACTTCGTCGCCCGTGTAGCCCCGTAGACTGCCGCTGGTTGAATTCAGNGTGAATGACCAAGCGGAGGGCGTGATTAACAGAGCCAGTGCGGCCGACGATAAAAGTTTTCGGCGTCGATTCATGGTGTTCCTCCTAGGCCTGAAATTTTATAGCTAAAGTTGAGGTACCAGCTGAATGCACGCCGCTCGCTTAAAAGGCTTTGTGACCATAGTTCAAGATCGACTCGCCAATCTGGTGTGGCCTGATAGCCCAAGCCTAGCTCGACCAGCCAGCTTTGAGACTCTGAGTTGGTCGATGGACGAGCAAATTCGGATGTGCCACCGGCGTTACCAAGGGTCACCGTGCCGCCTTGCCCTTGTTGTTGGTACAGCTGCACACCAAGTCCATAGCTGTAATCCCAAGACTGTGTGCTTCCAAAGGTTTCGGTGAAGGGTAAGGATATCTGTAAGATCCGTGTGTCCGTCGCACCGTCTTCGGCCTCGCGTGGGATGAGGGTATAGGCAAGTCGTGGTGAGAAGTAGGTCGAGCCAAACAGCTGGTAGTAGCCCCGCACTTGAAGGGGGTAAAAGCTGGTTGTCATAAACGAAGTAGAGCCGGTGTCTTCCGTGGCTGTNCTTTGACTGTTTAGGATAAGAAGCCCTGCTCCACCAAAAAGGGCGCCATCGGTGAGGGCGTAACAATAGGTACTGGAAAGCCAAATGAGGCCGATCATTANTCGTTTCATTTCTTAATGACATCGGTCTATGGCCCATCTGTCTAGGCAGGTTGCGATGCGGTAAGTGACACTATGCGCTTCGAATTGAAATCCTTACAGTGTCTAAGTTTACAGGGTTTCCGGGTAAAAAGTTTATGGTACACGGACACTTGGGAGAGGAATATGCGGGAATTTGTGTTTGCAGCTGTGCTTTTGTTGTCACTGCCTCTTTGGGGGAGTCCCTCTATCTGCGAAAAGTTTCAGTTTAGNTCGGACCGTACCAGTTGTATGGAAGTGCTAAACGGGCAGCAGATCCAGCAAGCCGCTGCCGATATCTGCTTGGGCCTTGGATTTTCTGATGATCAGTTGTCCTGCTTAAAAGTTTCCAAAAATAAAACCTACCTAGCTAGTGAGCTCAGTCTATGCGCCAGCTCGAGCTTCTCCGTCGATGCTGTTGGCTGCATGTCGGCCAGTGGTGGGGCCTTGCCGGTGTTAAAAAAAGAGCAGCCCCTGGATCAAATTGCAAAGTTGATCCAAGAGTCACAACAAGCCCTGACAGAAGGGCGGTTTGCTGACGCGGAAGTACTTAACAAAAAAATCGAAAAGCTTTCCAAGGCAAACTAGTCCCGTTTTGTTCTTACTTAAGTAGTGGGGCCAGCGAAAATGCGTCGGGGGANGTCGCTTCCTTAGCGTGNTGTTGCAATTGAGAATCAAGGTGTTGTTTGAACTCCATACTGACCGCATGAATACGGATGGATTGATGGTATTCGAAGTTTAAGTGAGTCACGCTAAGTTTTTGGTCTGGGTCCAAGTGATAGTAGGGGTAGGTCACATCGCCNCTCGTTCGGTCGTTTCGTTCCGTCAAGAAGCTTCGGTTGATGAATTTCGGATTGGGGTAGGTCCATTGATTCGACTCGTTGACGTAAAGGTGCGTGTGTTGGTTTGACAGCATCGGGTGACTGGGGCCGCCTTTTAGGGCATAGGCTAGCTCAGAAAAAGGCAGGCTGATCACATTACGTTGTCGTCTGACATCTGCCTTCCATATAATATCGGTAGGAAGCAGTCGGGCATGGCTTGAGTTCGAAGCGTACTCAAGCAGGACCTTTAGAAATAAGTTTCCCTCTTTGTCTACCTGAACGGTCGGGTACCCCCAGGCCTGGTGGAGGCGGGCTTGAACCACAGGAATCGCTCGGTCCGCGGCCGGATCGGCGAGGTGAAAAACAGCGATAAGTTCAGGTCGGGCCGAATCCGACGCCGGCGGGACGGTGTATTCAAATCGAATATAGCCGGTCGAGTTTCCGGTGATATCCGATGCACCCAAGGGGATTTCTATCTGGTGGGTCAACAGTGTGGGAACCAGCAGAGGGTATAGGTATGCCACCTCAGTCGGGAAAACACCATTTTCGGGCATGGGTCGTCGGAAGGTCAGTTCGAAGGCATGTCGCAGCCACTCTTTACTGGCTGGCGCTCCGAACATCATTCCGGCGTCTGGCAAATCGGTACGAGGTTCATAGTTTTCACCTCGAGAAGAGTCAAACAGCCGGCATGACTTTTGGGTGTCCCAAGTGGCTGAAAATGCTGTTGCCGTCGCTAGTGATATCCATGCCGCTAAAAGCTTTTTGATCCAGGTTGTTCGGTGGGTCATCGGTTATCCTTGTCTGTAGAAGTTCGAAGAGCAAGAGCCCCTGGTTGTTCTCGGACCACAACCAAAGGCCCTTTTTTAATTACTGAGTAATACTCAGAAAAAGACATCCTGAATAGGTACAGTGAAATACCGACAGGGTNTTTGGTAAAAGTTNGTTGATATAGCAGGAATGNCAAAGGTTTTCAGAGTGCTGCCGTGACGCGGCCNCTTGACCCAGGNTGAGACACTTTGCGGTGGANCTNTCNCCGATNGGTTCAATGGCTGGAATGGTGGTTAAGCGATTTAAGGCCTCGGCCGATAAANCTTTATGTTGGTCAAGTTGTACGTTTTTTCGGTAAAAATGGCCTCTCTTTTTATAGCTCTGTTTTTGGCAGGCTGTAATTTAACTGATGATGCCTTACAAGGTGGCTTTGCGAGTGGCTCGCAAGTCGACCTCAGCCTTGCGTCAATATCCAGTCAAAAATTTAACGTCTTAAATAATGGTGACGCCACCTCTGATAATAGCCCCGTGATTCAAGGGGTTGTTGGGAGCTCTTTTGATGGGGCCACGGTCCATATTTCGACAAGTAGTTCCTGTGCGACCAGTGTTGGAACAGCAACGATCGAAGGTGGCCGTTTTGAGGTCGCTAACTCGAGTCTATCCGTCGAAAAAAGTGCCGTGTCCGAGTCGGTCAACTTTTACGCCTGGTTGTCATCAGGTGATCAACAGTCAAGCTGCATTGATCTTGGGTTATCGCTTTCTTTGTGGGCGCCGAATCAGGTTGTCTGGGAGCCCTACCGAGTTACGATATCTCCGGATGGAAATGCGCTTTATGTTGTCGATCGGACCAATAAAAGCCTTTTTCGTGTTAATCCCGTCAACGGTGGGCGGACTCTTCTTTCGGGTTCGGATCGCGGAGCAGGTGTTGCTTTTATTCGTATTCAGGATGCCGACGTTTCTCGGGATGGGAACAGTTTATTCGTTGTCGACAGTGATCTTCTGGCACTTTTGAAGGTGGACCTGGTGACGGGTGACCGAGTTGTGGTTTCTGACGCATCTACGGGGTCAGGACCGGTGTTTGGGTTTCCGACCTCCTTGGTAGTTTCACAGTCGGAAGACACAGTCTATGTTGCCGACATGGTCAACGATGCTGTTTATTCTGTAGACCTACAAACAGGGAACCGGACCACTGTTTCGGACAATGTTGGGACAGGGACGGGAACATCCTTTTCGGTTGTCTATGGAATTGATATCAATGGTGACGAGACCAAGTTGTACGTGGTTGACGCTGTTTTGGATGCCCTGATGGAAGTGGACATTGCGACTGGAAACCGGGTGATTATTTCGGACAGCGGAACTGGCACAGGAGGCCATCTTGAAAACTCCTATGGGTTGGCATTGAACTCGGCAAAGACGAAGGCTTATGTGACCAATCAAAGTGCGGGTGCTGGTTCATTGGTCGAAATTGATTTGGCCTCGGGGAACCGGTCTGTTGTCTCTGATACATCAACAGGGATTGGCCTGGATCTGACCGAGCCCAGTTCGGTGGCGCTTTCTCCGGACGGCCTGAAGGCTTACGTTGTCGAGGATTCTTGGATGTCGGACTCGGTGTATGCTATCGATTTAGCGACGGGTGATCGTTCTGGCCTATCAACGTCTTCGACCGGGGGTGGGCCTCGTTCGACCTACCCGGAGCAAATCACCTTCACGGCGGACGAGCAAAAAATTTACGTCGCTGACTCGGTCCAAGACGCCCTTTTCCTTGTGGACATTGCCACAGGGGATCGGATACGGGTTTCCAGCGCTTCGGATGGGTCCGGTACCAACTTCTCGAATCCTCACGGGGTAGCTGTTACGGCTGATGGTTCAACCGTTTATGTTCTCGACCATGACGCTGACGCGATATTCTCGGTTGACCCCGTGACAGGCAACCGAACTATTTTTTCGAACGCGTCCAATGGAACGGGGACGGGTTTTTCTCGACCTGAAAAAATGATTCTTAGTCATGACGAGTCCACCTTGTATGTCACGGATTGGACTTTGGATGCGGTGTTCGCTGTCAGTACGGCCACGGGCAACCGCACGATCCTTAGTAATTCGTCGAATGGATCGGGGCCGGTGTTGAACTTGCCCTTGGGAATCACGCAAGATGCTGCTGGTTCATTTGCCTACGTGAATGATGTGATCGGGGCGTCTGGCTCCGGTAATTATGGGGTTGTTCGAGTCGAGCTTGGAACGGGAAACAGAGTTGTTATTTCGTCAGACTCTTTAGGTACAGGTCCCGAGCTAAGAAACACGTCTAACATTGCCTTGTCGCCATCAGGGGCGACGGCCTATGTGGCAGATAAACTTTCAAGAGCGGTGTTTAGCGTTGATATAGCAACTGGCAACCGTTCGATTATCGCTTCGGCGGCAGTTGGGGAGGGGCCGATGATATCGCCTCACTCTATATTGGTTCCTAGTAGTGATACTCAAAGAATCTATTTTTCCGACAGCTCGCTGGGTGCCATTATCGAACTTGATCTTGCGACGGGAAAAAGAAAGATCATTTCTCGCTAAGGTCTTACCGAGGGCAAAAAAAAGCCCCACCAGTGGGCAGGGCTTTGTCTGATCCGAGTTGGTGCCGTTAGCGGTCGTTAAACCAGGCCGGCCTCGGTCACGGAGTCGCGCTCGGCGCGAAGCTCGTTCAAAGTGATGTCGAACTTTTCTTGGCCATAAGCGGTTTGTTTCACATCTTCGATGACCTTTAGTTGGCCATTTTCTGTCCGGCATGGGAATGAAAAGATCAAATCTTTATCCACTCCGTACTCGCCCTTTGAAGCTTTGCAAACCGAGAACGTTTCGCCAGCGGCTGTGTCATGGGTTAGGTTGTAAACGTTGTCGACAACGGCGTTCGCGGCAGAGGCGGCCGAAGAAGCTCCACGTGCTTTAATAATAGCAGCACCGCGCTTTTGAACGGTCGAAACAAAGTCGTTTTTCAGCCAAGCTTCATCTGTGATGACTTCATGGGCTGCTTTGCCATTGATTTTTGCGTTGTAAAAATCAGGCCACTGCGTTGCCGAGTGGTTCCCCCAGATCGTCATATTTGTGACGGCCGTCACATCAACACCGGCTTTTTTAGCTAACTGAGTCTTTGCTCGGTTTTCATCAAGCATGGTCATCGCGAAAAAGCGATCGTTTGGAACGTCTTTAGCGGCGTTCATCGCGATAAACGCGTTTGTGTTACAAGGGTTTCCGACGACAAGGGTGCGAACATCTGAAGCCGCGTTGTCGTTGATCGCTTTACCTTGTGGGCCAAAAATTCCGCCGTTGACCTTTAGTAGGTCAGCGCGCTCCATGCCGTCTTTACGGGGAACGGCGCCAACAAGTAGAGCCCAATTCACACCAGAAAAGGCGGTGTTTAAATCAGAAGTACAGGTGATGTTTTTTAGTAATGGAAAGGCGCAGTCGTCCAATTCCATCGCGACACCTTCAAGGGCGGGTAGGGCTGGCTCAAGCTCTAGTAGGCTTAATTCAACGTCAGTTTCTGGGCCGAACATTTGTCCGGAAGCGATACGAAATAGCAATGCGTAACCAATTTGACCAGCGGCACCAGTAATGGCGACTCGGACCTTTTTGTTAGCCATGGAATCCTCCTCAATGTAGTGAACCGCATCAGCATAAACAAACCTAGGAAGGAATCAACAGGTGGCCCTGTCCGACAAGATAAATTACACCCGGTGGCTCCAAAAAGAGACGCGGTTTTACCTCGAGGAATTTTGTGAAGTGACTTCGCCCAGGGAAATGGTCATTCCCAGTCCGACCCAAGCGCTGCGGCCTGGCCCGTTGACCAACCCCACTTCGCCACGAAACTTAACACGACCACTATCCGGTAGCTCCAGGCCACCCGAGATCATAAACCCGCTGTTGTGTTCAGGGGTGTCGGCTGGTTCAAGGTTGACGGTCAGCCCTATGTATTCAACCTGGGTCAGTCCAAATGTCCAAAACACGGATAGCTCAGGGTCGTAACTCAGGTAGTTAACAAGAGCCATTGAGTACATCTGGTAGTCGATGCCGTCGCTGCGACCCGTGTAATAGCTAAATTCGGGGCGAAAGCTTAAAAGAGGGAAATTCAGCCGAAAAACCGTCAAAGGGACGATTTCCTGCACCCCGGGGACCTCGTTGGGTAGGAAGGGGCCGGTCTGTGTGGTGAACTCCCAGTGGCGCGAGCGGTTGGTCTGCCCCCAGCTAAGGGTGGGGATTGACAAAATCGCAATAAAAACAAAAGGATACAGAAGTTTCACTTGTCTAGCATAGTGGGCCCGGGTTATTGAAATCAAGTGTTTTTGAGATTGCGTTACGCCCCGACTATTGGTAGGGTGCGAACTTTGATTTTGATTGTTTTGAGGAGCAAACGATGAAAGCTGAAATTCATCCAAATTTACGTGAAGTTGTTTTTAAGGACGGTTCTTCGGGCTGGACTTACAAAACCCTATCGACGGTACGCACAAAAGAAACCATTAACTGGGAAGATGGGAATGAATACCCACTTCACGTTGTGGAAATTTCTAGTGCCTCTCACCCGTTCTACACTGGTAAACAACGTCTTGTTGATACTGAAGGACGCGCCGAGAAGTTCAACCGTCGTTTCAAACGTAAATCGACTCAACAAGAAGGTTAAATCGTTCTCGGCTGCTAGAGCTGACTTTCGGTTAAACCATCAACTTGAGATGATAAAAAAGACTGCCCATGGGCGGTCTTTTTTTGTTTCTGCCAAAGGAGAACAGGTGATTCATCGATTTTTGTTCCTGCTGGGTTTTATTGTTTTTGGGCCAGCGTCTTATGCGGCGGATGCTGGCGACCTTGCTAAGGCTGACGAAATCGCTCGTGAAGTCGCACAGTGGTTTACTTACACCACCGGGCCGATGCCAAGTGATCGACTTGGGCAGTGTGGCGACTACGCCCTGATGTTTGCCTTGATGTATAACGACTATAAGCAGGCTGATGTTGCTAGGCTCGTTGTCGCAAATAATCCGATTCCAAGTGGCACCTATCGTATTGAGGGTGAAGTCGACATCGATTCGTTAGGCATTCCAGGTTTTGATTGGGATTCAATATGACGGACCCGCGACAGACTCATGTGTGGGCATCTGTTGGGACGACAAGTGTCGATCCCACTTACTTTGACTTGTGGCCTGATCAGTATTTGTCGCCACTGGGACGGGATGAGTAGGCCTCATCCCGCTTCAAAAAAAATGTGCTTTTATTGAAGTAAGCTTGAGCTTCTAAGTCCGAAGCGGCCAGCATTTGTTTGTAGTGATCGGTAAGGGTTGTCAGCTAGGCCGATCATGTAAATGCAAGGGCGCAGATTCTTTCGGAAAACCACATCCAAGATGCCTTGGCCGGGGTAAAATCCGCCTTGGGCTTGAGATCGTGGGTCTAATTCAAAAGTGAACGAAAACATGTTTTGTTCGGCATAGGCCCAATCAGAGGTGTCGCCACTTGATGGGTAAAGTGAAGCTGACTGAATCGCGCGGTACCCATTCATCGCTGCCATATCTTCGGCCATCTTTTTATGGGCAAGGTAATCGCGTTCGTTCGCGATTCGAACGTCGGCGTAGCTCCAAGGATACAAAATCAGCTCTGAAAAGGTATGGAAACTAACCAGAATTGTCGAATTGTCCTTGGCTTCGACAAAGCGTTTTACCGCTTGGGTTTCTGGCTCGCTAAATGGTGTGGGGCCCATGTATGTGTCACTGGCCGGGTTTCGGCTGGCACCCGAGGTTCCCCATTTGTAGCTGTAGTTTCGGTTTAAGTCGACGCCGATGGATCGGCCACCCAGCGGGCGGCGGTTTTTCCGCCATGATTTATAACGGCCATCTGCGATATCGTATTCACTACCATCGGGGTTAACCAATGGAATGATGTTGATTTCACGAGACTGAAGCATGCGTTGAACGTCCTCAGAGCCTTGTCGGTACTGAGCCACAATCCACTGAGCAAGCATGATGGGAAACTCCACCGAAACATGTTCACGCGCGTGGTGACCACCTATAAAAATGATGCCGGGTTTGTTGTCCGTCCGTTCTTGCGCATTGGTTGTAATTTTGATGTTCAGCAAGGGGCGGCCTTCTGCGCTTCGCCCAAACTCTTGAATTCGGACGATGTCAGGATTGTTCGTTGCCATGCTTCGAAGAGCTTGAAGCATTTCATTGAAGTTGTGAAAGCGGGCATCACGTCCGGGGAAGTCGATCATCTTTTCTGTTAAGGTGAACTTCGAATCCACCTTAAACTTCTTTTCGACCGCCTTGATTTCGGACGGAATACCTGTGATCGCGACAAAGTCGTCACCGACGTGCTCGATGACGACGCCCGTATTGGCGATCAGGGAACGTTGAAATTGGTTTGTGGCTTGTACTTTGGCCCAAACTCGACCAGGAGCTTCGCCGCCTCCGGCAAAACTGGAAAAGGGTAGTGCGAAGACAGTTAGTAAGGTCAGTCCAAGTCGTTTCATTAAGTTCCCCCCTCAGGTCTTAATTATTCAAGAATATTCGAGTTTCGTAATCCGAACCTCTGTGATGGGTTTTGCAACACTTTGTAAGGGTTGTCAGCTAAGCCGATCATATACAGGCACGGGCGTAGGTTTTTTTGGAACACAACGTCAATCTTGCTGGCCCCAGGGTAGAATCCGCCTTCAAACCGTGACTTCGGATCGAGTTCGAAGGTGAAGGCAAAAAGGTTTTGGTCGCCATAGGCCCAATCGGAAGTGATTCCACTAGCAACATAAAGCTGTGAAGCTTGCATAGGTCGATAGCCGTTCCACTCGGACATTTGTGTGGCAATCCGCTTGTGGGCTTCAAAGTCGCGTTGGTTCGAAATACGTGACGTCGAATGGCCCCAAGGAAACAAAATCAGCTCGGAAAAGGTGTGAAAGCTAACAAGCATTGTGGCGTTTTTTTGTTGGCTGACAAAACGTTGGATCGCTTGAGTTTCTGGCTCACTAAAGGGCTTTGGCCCCATAAAAGTGTCACTGCTTCCGGAACGGCTTGATCCGCCGGTTCCCCAGCGAAAGCTATAGTTACGGTTTAAGTCGACACCGTAAGATCCATTGGCATTTCGTCGGCGGTTTTTACGCCAGTATTTATAGTTGCCGTCTTGAATGTCATATTCCGAACCATCAGGGTTTACGATGGGAATGATGTGAATCTCGCGATTCGCTAAAGTGTTTTCAGCTTGCTGTATGCCGTTGCGATATTTCGCCACAATGTATTGCGCCAGCATCAATGGCAGTTCGACAGAAAGGTGTTCGCGGGCGTGATGGCCACCCATAAAGATGATAGCCGGCTTTGACTGCGTGTTGCGAGCCGCATCTTCGGTGATTTTAATATTTACGATGGGGCGACCTTCGATACTGCGTCCGATTTCTGTCACCTTCACAATATCCGGGTTATTTTGAGCAAGGCTTTTTACTGCGGCCATCAGCTCGTCGTAGTTGTGAAATCGAGCGTCGCGACCTGGATAATCCAGCATGTTCTTTTTAAGTGGGAACGAGACTTCAACATCGAACTTCTTTTTGATCTGGTTGATTTCAGTTTGAAGTCCAGCCACCGTGACATAGTCATCAGCTACATGTTCGACGACCACGCCCGAGTTGGCGATCACGCTTCGTTGAAACTGGTTTGTCGCTTTCACCTTGGCCCATATCATTTCTGGGTCATCTTGAGACTGTGCCGACTGTGCTGTCGTCGATAGGCATAGCGCCATCACGACTTGAGTGAGTGGTGTAAAA
>NYZX01000148.1 GCA_002686065.1 Pseudobdellovibrionaceae bacterium
CGGTGGTACACGGATGAAGAGCCCTGTGATCGCGTTTATAAATCCCCGACCGATCGGATTCGCGCGGTTCGAGATGGATTAGCCCATCGGGTGGGAATCATTGAAGGGGAAAGCCGAACGTGTGCTCCTAGAAACTCGCCTGGTTATAATTCTATCTACGGCTCGACGGGGACCTTTATAGGTCGAGACGGGACATCAAATGCCACTTTAGTTGGAGACGGAAATGGCGGATACGCTCTTCTTGTTAGCTTACATAGCTTAGTCGATGATGACGGGATTTTTGAATCCGAGAAATTTATGTTCTTCCCTGACGCCGTCGCTACAGAACCTCGACTAGAGATTGATGTTGATGAAGACCAGTTAGTTAAACAGGAGCTGATCGGCGAAAACTTCGGTGTTAATTCTAAGAAAGTTAAGGTTGAGGATGACTGGGCGCTGATACCCCTGTCATCGCCGCTAAAGTGGGTTGGTGCAAAGCCTGGGTTTAACCCCAAACCATTCAAACTGACCGCTTCTAATAAAGAAGATTTTTTTAGTGGCCCATCGAAGAAAGTATTCGCTGTTGGTAATGCAAAGCCACTTGGCGAAACTCAACCTTGTCTGTCCCGACAAGGTCCCTATGACCCGTTTCAACTATCTTCAAAAAATATTTCCCCCGCTTCCCTACGTATGGGCCGCGACCCTAAATCCTATGACGGTGATACGTTCGGTGTCGCTAGTGACGCTGTTCCCGGGAACTCGGGGACTCCTTACTTTTCACTAGACGATGGGCAACTGTCCATCAGTGGAATAACATCTCTCGCTTCAGACCTGCATGAAGACTATTACCCTGCTGAGATCCAAGGGCGAAGACGCCACACTGCAGTTACCATGATTTCAGACAAAGTCATCGAAGCTTATAAGCGTGCGATGGAAACCAGTCGAGGGAGTCGTTAGGCGTCAAAAAGGGTAAATGGTGCAATAGTATGTCTCATATAGAAACAAGCCCGCGATATGCCCTTTAGTGATCTATCCATTTTCCCGATAAGATACACAGCTGTTGGGGAATGAATGAGTTTTAAATCTATAATATTCGGTACGCTTTTGCTAAACCTACTTTCGATATTCGCGTTTGCCAACGACGACGTTGAGGTTATTAGTGTTCGACCAGCACAGCGTTATCAGGAAGTTCCGCTAACTTTTTCGGTTCCCCTTTCAGGTCAATTCGATCCGACACAACAGTGCGCTTCCTATTGCCAAAGATTTGAGGCGTATTCCTCGTACCCATATAATTTTTCGGCTTCTAGCAAAACCTGCGTCCCATCTAGTAGCTCTGAATCTGTAAATCTATCGGTCACTTTAGATCCTATATTCCCTGATCCGGATCTTGATTTGGTGGAAGATCCATCTACATGTCAGGCGGGCTGTTATAGTCACATCGCCTACGCCTTTCAGTCCGCCTGTGCAGAACCAATCAAGGCGCTTCAAAGTACAGGTGTGAGTTCTCGACCCCTATGTGCTGACCTTAGTGCACAAGAGCGCCTGGTTACCGACTGCCAAGAAGACAGTAACCCAGGGACTGAAGAAATCGCCGTTAGCTCGACCGAGTGCAATTATCCTTCGGCACAGCACGAAGCCTATGAGGCTCAGTTTCAAGAAGACTCGTTGGCTTGTCGTCAGTTAAGTTCTGAAGGGTCGACTTGTTGTAACGATCCTGTCGCCTGTATGATGGGCGGTGGAACAGTTGGAGGAACAGTCTCGGGCCTATTACAGGTCGCCCCTGTTCTTGCGACAGCTGGGGCTAATAGCCAAGCCAATGTTTGTAAGACCATTAAAAACCTAACCCGCGCAGGTACGGCTTTAAACTTGGTGGCTTCCAATACGTGCAGTGAAAAGATCGACACCTGTAGCAATCAGTGCGAAAACATGCGTCTTCAAGCCGAGGAGGCTCGCGCGCTTGCCGCCCAAAACCAAGCCGAGTTTGAACAAGCCGAACAGTATCTACTAGAAATGAGAAATCAAGCTGATCAAGAAGCAAGAAACGCCTCGGCCGCCGGTCAAACAGCCCTTGCCACGCAAAAATCCAACGAGGCATCTAACTTTTATACCGCCTCTGTTAAATGCCGCAGGAATGCTTCGGCAGCCGCCAGTCAGCTTCAAAAGTACCGTGGGTTTATGACCCAGTTCGCTAACAATATCACTCAGTGCCAGGGCCTTAGCGTTAAACGTGACGAGCTTCGTACTGCATCCGTTGTTCANCTTGGTTTTTCAGAAGTCGCAGCAAAGTGTGAAGACGCCGTCGGTGACACAACTCAGGACTCAGGTGGCGAAGAAACCGTTGCATTTAACAACGACTGTACCGATGCCCGNAACGTCAACCACCCCATTTGTATNCAGTGCCGTGGAACCAGCGCCTGCTCAAATCCTGTTTGTTCGGGCATTCAATTGGCTGTTACCTGTACCACCACAACAAGCACCGACAACCAACGCTTTGGTAACCCACTGGATGACCAAACCGGCTTTGGGGAAAGCCCCGATTTAAGCCGCTTCGAAGACGGTGGTTCAACCTTAAGTGCCGATCCTACACCGGTTGCCATTCAAGGTGGCAATGGTGTCAACGCCAACAGTGGCGGCGGCGGTGGTGGCGGCGTATCAGCCGCAGCCGGCGGTGGTTCANCTGGCCTGGGCTCCACCGGAGGTGGCGGTGGCTACGGCGGCAGTCAAAAGCCAAAAGTGACGTTAAGCGAACGATCCGGCGGAGGCTACAGCGTCGCCCGTGGGAGCTATGGATCTGGCGGAGGCTACAGCCAACGCGGCGGACGCGGATCTGTTGGTGATAACGAGAATAAAAAAGGAAAGGGCGTTAACCTGAACGACCTACTGGGTAAAAAGACCAACCGTAAAGTCGCTGGCCTATCCGGCGGACTAAANTCCCCCGTTCACCCATCGCATGTGAATATCTTCGAGCGCATTCACAACCGCTATCAAATCAAATGCAAAAGCCGACTGTTACTGGGCTGCGACGGCAAAACCGCCAACCAACACGAGCAGTTTTACAAATCAGATCCGGGGCGGTAACTAGATAATTTGAATCAGCTGGTCTACCGAGGTCACATGAACCCCGACAGCGGTTTCTCGCATGATCGACTCGCGTATCTTTGCGGCCTCTGTCGATAGATGATGTTATCCCATCCGAAATACTTACTTAAGCCGACGTCTTTTTCTTCTTTTCCGGGGCGTCAAACAATAGCGGCAGTTCTAGCTGCACAGGTGCATTGTCTTTTAATTGTTCGCGGGTGCGTTCGGCCTGTGATTGGTTGGCCTGTTGGATCAGGTTTTTTAAGAAGGCTTTCTTCGACTCGAAAGACGCGTCCTTGTTAAAGCCGATTTCTGCCATCAACTCGCCCATAGACTTCATAAAAACCTCCCATATAACTCAAAGCACAATCTTGAACCCCGCGCTGATCGCGGCGAGTAAGAGCTATCGGAATCTTGTGATGAAAATCTAAATTGAACGTCGTTGGTGTCGTCTTAAACTGCTGACCTAATCCCAACATGAAGACGCTTTCAGCATGTAAAAAGGTAAAAATTTCGGCAATTTTCCCTGATATGTGGATAAGTCTGTGTATCGATGTGGGAAAGTCTTCGCTACATATGTGGTCGGCAAAGGTACAGAAGGTCCTGTTACCGTATATGTAGTGATTTTCNGGGCTCAAAANCAAGCCCAGAAAACAAACAGCTTTAACAGAAAATTAAGATCGTGAAGTNAGCGATGCGCGGCGGTAAAGGCGGTTCATCAAGGCGATGTTTTCCTGACTAATTTCTTTCGGGCAAGCCGCTGAACAACTTCCGGTGTTCGTGCAAGCTCCAAAGCCTTCCTCGTCCATCTGAGCCACCATATTCAGTGCGCGCGTCTCTTCTTCCGCCTTTCCCTGTGGAAGNAGCGACAAATGAGCCAACTTCGCCGACACAAAAAGACTCGCCGATGCGTTCTTACAAGCCGCTACACAAGCACCGCAACCGATGCAAGTCGCCGCCATAAAGGCCTCATCTGCTTTATCCTTGGGCACTTGGATCGCATTGGCGTCCGGTGCATTACCCGTGTTGGCCGAAATATATCCACCTTTTTCAATGATGCGATCAAAGGCCGATCGATCCACGGTTAAGTCCCGAACCACCGGAAAGGCCCTAGCCCGCCATGGCTCGATCACAATCGTGTCGCCATCTTGAAATTTACGCATATGCAACTGGCAGGTGGTTACAGCTTTTTCCGGCCCATGAGCCTCGCCATTAATAACCATGCTACAAGCCCCACAAATTCCTTCGCGGCAATCGTGATCAAATTCGATGGCACGTTCGCCGGCCTTGATCAGTTCTTGGTTCAAGACATCCATCATTTCCAAGAACGACATATCAGGGCTAACTGACTCTAGTGTGTGTTCGATAAATTGACCGTCTTTATCGGGACCGTCTTGCTTCCAAACTTTTAAAAACAGTTTCATTGGTTGTGCTGACATTTCTATCGCCCCTTACTTATAACTACGCGTGGCCAGTTTCACGTATTCAAACTTCAACTGCTCGCGGTTTTCTTTCCACTTAATGCTGTGACCTGATTGTGATTCCATTTCCCAAGCCGAAACATGCGANAAGTTTTCGTCATCACGAATCGCTTCCCCTTCCGGCGTCTGGTGATCTTCCCGAAAGTGACCACCGCAAGATTCATCACGGTTCAAAGCATCGCGCGCCATCAGCTCGCCTTGCTCAAGAAAATCTGCCACCCGGCCCGCTTTTTCCAGCTCCTGGTTACGGAAGTTCTTTTCACCCGGAACACGAACGTTCTGCCAAAACTCTTCACGCAGCTTGCTGATCTTTTCCTGTGCAGCTTGCAGGCCTTCTTTATTGCGGGACATACCAACGCCTTCCCACATCAAATGCCCAAGCTCGCGGTGAATATCATCAACTGTTTTTTCACCTTTGATATTCAATAGCTGGTCTAAACGTGCCGTCACTTCAGCTTTGCTGGCCTTAAAGGCGTCGTGATTTTCATCCACATGCGGATGTTGGTGCGAAGCCAAAAAGTGACCCAAAGTGTAAGGGATCACAAAATAACCATCAGCCAAACCCTGCATCAAGGCCGAGGCCCCAAGCCGGTTCGCACCGTGATCCGAAAAGTTCGCCTCACCTAAAACATGCAAACCCGGAATGGTTGATTGCAGATGGTAATCCACCCACAGTCCACCCATGGTGTAATGCACAGCTGGGTAAATACGCATCGGAGTCGTGTAAGGATCTTCCCCAGCGATTTTTTCATACATCTGAAACAGGTTACCGTATTTGGCGCTAACGGCTTCCTTACCTAAACGGTTGATCGCATCTTTAAAATCCAAATAGACCGCAACACCTGTTGGACCAACCCCACGGCCTTCATCCACACGGAACTTTGCCTGGCGCGAGGCCACGTCCCGCGGCACCAAGTTACCAAAACTTGGATAAATGCGTTCCAAATAGTAATCACGATCTTCTTCAGGAATATCGTTCGGCTTTCGTTTGTCGTCTTTATTTTTCGGAACCCAAACNCGNCCATCGTTACGAAGTGATTCTGACATTAAGGTCAGCTTCGATTGATAGTCGCCCGACACCGGAATACATGTTGGGTGAATNTGCGTAAAACAAGGGTTGGCCATATAGGCGCCCTTTTTATGACAGCGCCAAGCTGCCGTGACATTACAGTTTTTCGCATTGGTCGAAAGATAAAACACATTACCGTATCCACCCGTGCAAAGAAGAACAGCATGTCCTGCGTGCGATTCAATTTCGCCCGTGACAAGGTTACGAACCGTAATCCCTCTGGCCACACCATCAACGGTGACCAGGTCAAGCATCTCGCGCCGAGCATACATTTTCACATTGCCCGTGTTCACTTGACGTTGCATTGCCTGGTAGGCACCTAACAACAACTGCTGGCCTGTTTGTCCACGAGCATAAAAGGTTCGTGAAACCTGCGCCCCTCCAAACGATCGATTGTCTAAAAGGCCACCGTAATCCCTAGCAAAAGGAACCCCTTGTGCCACACACTGATCAATGATGTTAACAGACACTTCCGCCAAACGATGAACATTGGCTTCACGCGAGCGGTAATCGCCACCCTTGACTGTGTC
>NYZX01000149.1 GCA_002686065.1 Pseudobdellovibrionaceae bacterium
GGTTCTTCGACGCCCATGTCTTTTAAAAACTCTTCGCGCTCTTCAGCATCCAGTTCAATGATTTCTGCTTCCATTTGACTGCAGATCATCAGGGCCTGGTTATTTTCGGCTTTGGCGAACTCTTGGACCCTTTTAAAGTTCTCACTGGATTCAGAGGTGTATTCGTCTTCGCTGACGTTGCAGACGTACAAGACAGGCTTGCTTGTTAGTAGCTGAAGCATATGGAAGATTTTAAGGTGGTCAGGGTCTTCTGGTAGGGCAGTGCGTGCGGGTTTTCCATCTTGTAAAAGGCCCAGAATTTCTTTTGAAAGGTCTAATTCCATTTTTAGTTTCGGGTCTTTTGAGCCTTTGACTGTCTTTTCAAGGCGTTGGACCCGCTTTTCCATGGACTCTAGGTCAGCTAGAAGAAGTTCGGTATTGATGGTTTCGATATCACGAAGCGGGTCAATAGATCCTTCGACGTGAACGACGTTATCGTCATCAAAGCAACGAACAACGTGTGCAATGGCATCTGTTTCACGGATGTTTGCAAGAAACTGGTTTCCAAGTCCTTCCCCTTTGCTAGCTCCTTTGACAAGGCCAGCGATATCAACGAACTCGATCGTTGTTGGAATTAGCTTTTCGGGCGGAATCAGTTTTGAAATTTGACTTAATCGTTCGTCAGGAACGGTAACGATTCCGACGTTTGGGTCAATCGTGCAAAAGGGGTAGTTAGCTGATTCGGCTTTCGCATTTGTCAGCGCGTTAAACAGGGTGCTTTTTCCAACGTTGGGCAAGCCAACGATTCCGCATTTTAGGCTCATTTTGATTTCCTTTTGGCAGAGCGATTAAAGTTCGTTGCTGCCTTTTGCAATCCGTTTGATAGATAAACTTCGATGGCATCGATACATTCGTCAAGCCATTCAGTGAGTTGGGGCTGTTCGTCTTTAGAAAAGTTTTGAAGCACATAATCCGCGACGTCCATAGCAGGGTGACTTGGGCGACCGACTCCTAACCGCAGTCGGTCGTATGCCTTGGTTCCAAGTTTTGCATGGATATCTCGTATCCCATTGTTGCCCCCGTGGCCTCGGTTGGATTGGAAAAGCATCGAAGCGAACGGGATTTCGATATCGTCATGGGCTACGATCATATCTTCAAGAGCCACGTCATAGTAACTGAGCAAGGCTTGTACGGATTCCCCTGAGCGGTTCATATATGTTTGAGGTTTAGCAAGAAGGACGGTCTCGTTACCAATACGGACCTTTGCTGTGTGGGCTTTGTGTTCGGTCTTGTAGGGTCCCGCCGAGTAGGCCTGCGCCAAAGCATCCACAAAGATAAAACCGATATTGTGTCTGGTCATCAGGTATTGAGCGCCCGGATTCCCCAGGCCGACGATCAACTTCAAAGCAGAGGCCCCTTTTTCAAATAAAAACGGCCACATCAAGTGGCCGTTTTAAGTTCAGCTTGTCGAAAAGTTTTATTTTTTCTCTTCAGCTGGTGCTGCGTCTGCCGCAGCGTCTTCGGCTGGGGCGTCCTCAGAGATTGTCGCGCAAGTGACGATGGCATCTTCAGGTGAAGTGACAACTTTGACTCCAGAAGGAATTATAATGTCAGACACGTGAAGTGACTGGTTCAGTTCAAGAGATGTGACGTCAACAACGATCGCTTCAGGAATCGCAGTCGGAAGAGCTTCGATTTCGATGTCACGCTTAACGACTGTCAATTTCCCGCCTTCTTCAGCGCCTTTTGGCTTACCTTCGAATTTCAATTCGACGTGAACTTTGATTTCAGCTGACATATCAGCGGCGTATAGGTCGATATGAGTTGGCGTGTGTGAAACTGGGTGGCGAGACACGTTCTTAAAAAGAACTTTTAGCCCTTTAGCTTCTTTGACTTCAGAGTCTAAAGTGAAAATCGTGTTTTCATGAGAACGAGTGCTGAAGCGCTCTGCATCAAGCTGAGCCAAGCTCACGTTCAGGTTTTCTTTTAGTTGAGGTCCGTAAACAACTGCAGGGATACGCTTTTCAAGACGCATTCCGCGGGCAGCACCTTTACCAGTGGCACGTGTTTCAACGTTCAGTGTGATTGTTTGATTCCCGGTCATATCTATTCTCCGTTATCTAGGTCAGTTAAAAAGCGAGCTGACCGAGTCATGTGTATAAATTCTGCGGATAGCCTCAGCGACCACGTCAGCGACGGAAACCACTTCAAGCTTACCCATTTCAACAGCTGCTTCAGACAAGGGAATCGTGTCGGTCACCCAGACACGCTCCATCTTGCTTTCCTTTAAGCGGGTCAAAGCTGGCCCGGAAAGCACAGGGTGCGTAGCAACTGCGAACACTTTTTTTGCACCATTTTGCAGCAAGCTGTCAACAGCCTGAGTCAGTGTCCCTGCAGTATCGATCATATCGTCTACAAGAATGGCAGTTTTACCCTTTACATCGCCGATCAAATGGATGGCTTTGGCCTCATTTGGGCTGGTTCGGCGCTTATCGATGATGGCAATAGGGGCCTCAATGCGTTTGGCGAAGGCTCTGGCGCGCTCGACACCGCCAGCATCCGGGCTGACCACACAAAAGTCTTCCCCGTGCCCCATAGTTTCGCGCCAGTGGCGAGCTAGGGTCGGGATGGCAAACAAATGGTCCACAGGCCCGTCAAAAAAGCCTTGGATCTGAGAGGAGTGCAAATCGACCGATACCAGACGGTCTGAGCCAGAGGCCTCAAGTAGGGTCGCTACGCATTTGGCAGAGATAGGAGCTCGAGGAGCGACTTTGCGGTCTTGGCGGGCGTAGCCGTAATAGGGCAGAACCGCCGTGATCGACCGAGCTGAGGCTCGCTTCAGAGCATCAAGAATGATGAAAAGCTCCATGTAGTTTTGATTCGTTGGTGGGCAGGTGCTTTGAATCACAAAAACGTCGGCACCCCGCACGCTTTCGTGAATTTCGACCTGAACTTCACCGTCAGCAAACCGACCAATTGAACAGCGTCCAAGAGGAATTCCGGCGCTTTCTGCGACCTTCTGGGCGAACCCAAGATTCGAATTACCTGAAAAAATTTTCAAATTATTGATGGTCTGGCTCATAGACGCTCTGTTCTATCTTACGTGTTTGGATTGCGCAAGGATTCCGGGGTCTTAGTTACAAAATACCTTGGGTGCAAATGTGGCCGCACAGTTGACATATGACAAGGGGAATTTTGTAATTATTACTATGAAGGTGAAAGTCTCTGATTACAAACATTGGAAGTTGATTCAGATGGATGGCCGCGTAGACGCGTTCAACCACGAAGGCTTTAAAGAGCGGGTGCAGGACGTCGCAAACCAGGCTGGAACGAATCTGGTCGTCGATCTACAGCCCGTGAAATTTTTAAGCCTGCCGACCATCAAGTTTTTATGCTCCTTGGCGCAGGAGCTCAACCGTCAAGGGCGTGCCCTGGCCTTACTGTCGCCCTCCGAGAAGCAAAAACGTCAGTTTGATATTTTTGCCAGCTTGGATGATATCCGAATCGCAAAAACCTTAAGCGACTTGGATTCGACCGGTTTGCGTGAAAAAGTCCCAAGCCGCCCAAATGACGAGTCTTTTAGTCCTCGTTGCCTTTAACTAAGCTTCTAAAACTTGGGCGATAAATTGTTTTATCGCTTTGGATCGGTGGGAGTTCTTGGCTTTGTAGCCGGCTCCCAGTTCGGCCATGGTTTGCGTTTCACCCTGTGGGATAAAAATCGGGTCGTAACCAAAGCCAGCTGAGCCTTTGATCGTCGGCGAGATCTGGCCTTCGATAGTGCCATTGAACACATGGACTTCACCCTCGGGTGAAATCGCCGTGAGACAACAAACAAACCGGGCGTCGCGATTTGTCGAGCGGAGCTTCAGCATTTTTAAGACCTTCGAGGTGTTTTCTGAGTCGCGCGCATTGTCGCCAGCGTAGCGGGCCGAGTAGATTCCTGGCATTCCGTTCAAGCCGTCACACACCAGCCCAGAGTCCTCGGCCACCACCCATCCGTCTTTGACAACGGCGCGGCAGGCGCGAGCTTTGATCAAAGAGTTTGCCTCGAAGCTATCGCCGTCTTCTTTGGGAGAGGAATAGGTTCCCAGGTCCTTCAGTGTTTTTAGTTCGACCGGTTTTGACATCAAAAGGTTTTTGAATTCTTTGAGTTTGCCGTCGTTCGTCGTTGCTAGCCAAAGAGTCATTAGTTCCCCATATCTTCGCCAAGAATAGCGGCCTGTTTTTGGTGAAGTTCCAGGCATCCCTTCGTCGCAAGCTCGGTCATTTGATCGAGCTCTTGCTTGGAGAAAGCTTGGCCTTCGGCTGTTCCTTGGACTTCGATAAATTGCTTTTTGTGGTTCATCACAAAGTTCATATCCGTGTCGATGGTCGAATCTTCGTCATAGTTTAAATCAAGGAGGGCGGTTTCAGGCTTTAAGCCGACGCTGATAGCAGATACGTAACCCAACAGAGGGTTTTCTTTGATCATTCCTTGCTGTTTCGCAAACTGGCAGGCCAAGCCCAAAGCAACAAAGCCACCGGTGATGGCCGCCGTACGAGTTCCTCCNTCGGCTTGAAGGACATCGCAATCGATCATTATTTGAAGCTCAGGGATCTTTTTAAGGTCGATCGATGCGCGAAGCGCGCGGCCAATCAGCCGAGAAATTTCTTGGCTGCGCCCACCCGTNAGGGCCTTGTCTCGGCGAATGCGAGTGTGGGTCGACCGAGGGAGCATTCCGTATTCGGCGCTCACCCAGCCTTCAGGGGAGCCCTGCATCCACTTTGGAACGCTCGAATCAATTGAAGCTGTGCAGAGAACATGGGTTTCGCCCATTTTAATCAGGCAACTGCCTTCGGCGTACTTGGTGAANTGGGGGAGGATTTCGACAGTGCGCATTTGATCATGGGTGCGTCCATCTGTTCGCATTGGGGGCTCCTTAGCTTGATTTTGTCTGAAGCCCTAAGGTTGCGGGATTAGGCGGTGATGTCAAATCGGTTTCGCTGCCTAGAGCGATTTTGTATATTGAAGAAGGCCCTCGTAGACCGAGTCAGCAATCAGGTTTTGGTAGACGGGGTCCTGCAGTTTTTGGCCTTCTTTTGGGTGTGATAAGTAGCCAACCTCAAGGAGGACCGACGGCACACTGTTGTTTGAGATGACGTAGAAGGGTGCCTGTCGAAGAGCATATTTCTTTCGTGATTTTTTAAAGCCTTTCCAGTGGCTGTAAAGGGATTTTGCCAGTTCGGCACTTTCATGTTGTCGATACTGGCGGCCCAGGTCCTCAACGATGGTTTCAAGCTCTGACTTTTTAATGGATGCCGACTTTTGACTTCGTGTCTGTGACTCTGAGTGGGCCAGGAAGAAGGTTTGTTCGTCCTGAGAAAGCTGATTTTGAATATATAGCTCAACCCCTTTGGCTCGCGGGTCGATCGAGGCGTTGGCGTGAATCGATAGAAACAGATCTACTTGTTTCGTTTGCGATAGTTCCGTTCGCTNTTCCAGGCTAAGGCTTCGGTCCGCCGAGCGCGACAAGACCACGTGGATGGTCGGGTGGCTTTTAAAGCGTTGTTCGATCTTTTTGGCGAGGGTCAGCGTGATGTTGGNTTCGATCACCCCGTTTAGGCTTGCTCCTGAGTCGCGACCTCCGTGGCCGGCGTCGACAAGTACGGTATAGGCCTGGGCCGACAGGCTAAGGGTGAGGGTCATTAAAGTCAGGCAAGCGAAGTGAAGCATATATCTATATGTTAGGCGCCGAAACCAAGAGCGGCGAACCTTCAATAGATTTCTACACTAGAGTTGTAGGATAAATTTGCCGGGTAAAAAAATGGCGACCTGGGGGGGGTAAGGAGGAGGGGGGAACCAGATCGCCTAAGGGGGATTGCTTTTTCTTTATTGCATTCTCAGTGCCAGTCTCGGAACGATTCAGGCCGCGTTTCAGCCTGAAACTGATCTGGACCTATGACTAGAACTTGGACATTGGCCCATATCCGTCACTTTTATTGTAAACATTTGAAATCATTGAGGATTTATTTTTATAAATGTCAAAAACTAGCTCAATGTTTTAGGACTAAATACCGATGAATGGTCCAGAACGGCTCGGCAAGGAGATAAACATGCGAGACCTCTTAGCATTTTGCAACAACGCGCAACTGATAACAATCCTAACAGTGTGTAGCCTTTTTTTCATGGCGCCCCAAATGGTTACGCACAGGTTGAGGACATCGAACTCCAGGCAGAAGAAGCTCTTGCTGATTCGGAGGCAGCCATCAAAGAGGCTGAAGATGCCAAGCGACGCGAGGAAGAAGCTCGAGCGGCTCGGATTCGCGCTGAAAAAGAGGCGGCTCAGGCCATGGTGAAGGCCCGGGATAAGCAGGCTGAAGCTCGTCAGAAAATTGCTTCACATGAAGAGCAAATTTTGGATCTTCAAAATCAACAGCAGAGATTTGAGCTTGAGCGCCAAAAAGCAGAGGCTGACTTTGCTGTGGCTGTCAAAAACATCCAGGCCAGTGAAAAGCGTTTAGTGGATCAACAAAACGTCACGAAGGCCAAAAAAGGTGAACTGGATCTTCAAGAGAAAAAGTTAAACGATCAAATCGACAAACTGACCTCGTTGGGTAAGGACCTTGCCAAGGTGATCGAGAAGCAGCAGTTGATCGAAGAAAAGAAGGCAAACATTAAACTTCAGTTGAATGATTCACAGGCTTTATTGCGGAAACGCCAAGATGAAAACGCAAGAAAGCGTGCCGCGATGGAGCAAAAAATTGAAGATTCAAAGAAGTTTATCGCTGATTCAAAAGTAAAAATCGAAAGAAACGAACGATTAGAGCGCGAGATTCGTCAACGCTTAGAACGCCTGGAAGAGGATGTTAAATTGGCAGAGACCGAGTACGCGACAGCGAAAAGTCAGCTCGACGACACCCAAGAGCGTCTGGATAAGTTGAAAGAGTCATCGAAGCCAAAGTTCGCCGAGCTGAAGGCGCGTCGACGTGACCTAGGTCAGAAGACGCTGTTAACTCGACGTGAGAATCTAAGTAAAAAATCAGAGCTGCGACGCCGTGGTGCGGAAGTATCTGGTGGTGAAGGAGCCTCAATCAAGGTATCTCGCCGTAAGGTTCGAAAGAGATTGGCTCGTGACTGTAACTACAGGACCTCGACTTCGGTTAAGTCTCAACGTCTAGGGACCTTGAAAAAGGGTTCAGTTGTGACACTAAAAAGTGCAAACTCAAGATGGTACCGTTTGTATATAAAAGGCCAATCTTCGGCCTACGCTTCCAAGGCTTGCTTCTAGTAAGGGGAACGCTCGATGTCTGGGTCGGCTAATAACAAAGAGCCACTTTGGTGCTTGATGAATCCGTCCGAGCAGATCAAACATTTTGGTCTGACGGCGGGTGAAATCAAAGTCTACGTTAGTACGATCCCATTTAATAAAAGACATGAATGGTATGTTTGGCATGAGGGCTGGTCCGACTGGAAAGCCCTCGCTGACGTTCAAGAGGCTCACGAAATGATCGAGCGTGAAGTTCACCCACCTGAACTGATTGTTGAAGAGGGCGGACGAAAGCGTGTGGTCAGTGTTCATACAGGAACTCATTCGACCAGTCCCGGGCTGGGCCTTTCTGTAGGGCCCGTAGAGGGCCAGACAGATTCAAAAGAATTCGTCGTCCGCGAATTCGAGCGCTACCAGAAGCGGATGCGTGTGGTTATTGAAAGCCAGGGCCAACATTTTGAATCTTTCACCAAGGATGTGTCTGTTGGGGGCGTCCAAATTGAAGATCATGTCCCGGAATGGGTTTTTGGATACTGTAAGTTGTGGCTTCACAAGCTAGAGACCAACGAGGTTTTGGAACTGACCTGCTCGTTGGTGGAAGAGGACGACTCTAAGAAGAGGAACCGTTTGGCTTTGGCCCCGATGAAAACCACCGAGGACTCTCATAAGCTGGATTCTTGGTTAGCCGCTTAAAAAACTAATCTTTGATATGTGGATTTTGATAAATCCCTAAGCCACCTTGGCCTGGGCGAGGAAACTGCTGTGCGAACTGAGTAACTTCGTCCTTTAAGGTATTGTTGGTCTGGGCTGGCAGCGTTGGTTTCGGCTGGCCGGGCATGGATTCAATATGAAGAGTCGTCGTTGGGAAAGCGTACTCAACCTTCAATAGCTCAGCTAATTGGAGCAAGGCGATGTTTAGGTTTTGGATGGCAACCAGCTCAGAAGGGCGATCCGGTACCACGAAAAATACCTGAACCAGGATGTTGAGGCTGCAAGCTCCGTATTCGTTGAAGTTAACGTGAAAATTATCTTTCTTGGCCTGCGGCATTTTCTGAATAATTTGCTTTGCCCCTTCGATAAAGGCTTCGACTTTCTCTGCTGGGGTGTCATAGGCTAAGCCAAGGGACGTCATATACCGTCGGGCGGTTCGCAGGCCCATGTTATCGATTTTTTCATTGGCAATCACACTGTTTGGAATGCTTACGACCGAGTCATAGAAAGTCCGAATACGCGTTGAGCGGAATCCAACCTCTTCAACTGTTCCTTCGGCTCCGCCAGTTTTAATCCAGTCACCCACATTAAAGGGGCGGTCCATAAAAATCATGACACTGCCAAATAAGTTGGCTGCCGTGTCTTTGGCGGCTAAGGCAAAAGCTAAACCCCCAAGCCCTAGACCGGCAAGAAGAGACATCACGTTGAAGCCGAGGTTTTGAATGATCAGCAAGACACCAAAGACCATGACAAACACGCGAAGTGCTTTACTGACTAAGGGGACAAGCTGGTCGTCCAAGGTTGTTTCTGTTTTAGATGTCAGCCGCTGAAGGTAGCCCGAGACGACGTCAGTCATATTGTAGGCAGCCCAAACAAAGCTGATGCTTAGCGAAGCCTTAAGAAGGCCGATCATCGTTGCTAGGAATAGGCCATCGAATTGCAATAGTTGGACGCAGACGAACCAAAATCCAGTTGCTGCAATGAGCCCGACCGGTTTTTCGATGGCTAGAATCGAGCGGTGTCGCAAAGATTCATCGCCCCGTTTTTTGGTAACTCCTTTTCCAAGGATCACCAGGAATTCGACAATCGCCTTAACCAAAAAACCTAAAATAAGAGCGACAAGNANTCCTAGCCACTTCCANATCGGTAGNCCCAGGGCGGTTCGGTGGCCCCANTCGGGAACCATTGTTTCAAGAAAAGGCGGGCGATANCCAGCGCCCATGGTCGAGCCCTTTAGGTATTTCAGGTCTTTGACTTTTTCGTAAAACTCCTTCGCACGAGCCACGGTTTCTTTTGAAAATAAAAAAGCACCGGCTTGGTCGCCTTCAGTTACTTTTGCTACGACGATTTCGGTGTCTTTCAGTCGCCACCGCTCGAGGCTTGGGTCCGTCGGGATATAGCTATAGTCGATGACAATGACCCGATCGATGACTTCTTTTAGGTAGATGGCGATTTCGCGTCCCTTTTCACTTCGGATAAGTGCTGGGATTTCAGTTAGGTTTAAGGTTCGAACAGCAACGTCAATTCGAGATTTCAGCTGTGCATCATTCGTTTCGACCCCTTTTTTGTAGTCCTTCATGGCTTCAAAAAAGCTAACAAAGGTATCCTGAGGTGAATCAAGTTTTAGGGGCTTTAGTGGAGATTCGGCAAACGCAACCTGACAAAGTAGCAGTACGGATAAAACGAGTCGCAGCATCGACAATTCCTTTGGTAGATGTCATGTTCACTATTCATAGCGGTTTCTGGCCCGGATGAAAAGTCTGGATTGGACAATGGCTATGTCTAAAAATGTAATCCCGGTAGAGGACATATGAGACTAACGAAGAATCGGACAATACAAGCCTTGCTATGGGCGGCTGTGGTTATCCCATTGGATCAAACCACTCACTTTAAACTGTTAGAGTTTGGCGGGATTCCAGCTCATAAGGTGTCCGCATCGGAGCAGGGTATGAGGATCCAAGTCGACAAGTCGGCAATGCCCATCGTTTATAAATTTTCCAAACCGATCAACATGAAGTCCATTGATATTCAGTTGGAAGTCGACCAGCTACTGAAACTGGACTCCTCTCAGCCACAGGGGGAAAAGGGAAACGACGACTACCTTTTTAAGGTGGGCGTGGTTTTTGAGGGGGACCGGCGTCTAAATGCGATGCAACGGATGATGGCGGCAAAGTGGGTGACGGAACTTTTCCAAATGGCTCAAGAGGGCCAGGGGTTGGATCATGTTTTGTTTTTGAACGCCGTTCAGGACCCAAAAATTCATAAGTCTCGTCGGGATCACCCGATGCGCCCAGAGCTTCTAAAAGAGAACAATGTTTGGATGATAAAGAAGACGGGTCAGCATCACTTGCTCTATCAATTTCCGAATACGAAAAAAGTTTTAGGCCTTTGGTTTTCACCAGAAGGCGATGATACGAAGTCGAAGTTTCAGGTGGTTCTGAAGCGAGTCACGGTGGGGACTGAGGATGAGTGATTTTAGTTGGGTCAAAAGGCAGCAGCAGGTTTTATCAAGCTCAGAGCCGGTGGCGGTTCCAGAGGGGAATCATGCCGTGTTTCCCCCGTTGGTTGACTCGGTGAAGTTTAGTTTTAAAAGAACAGCTGAGGCCGAGAAACTATTTCGTGGTGAACGCGATGGGTTCATGTACTCAAGGGTGGGGAACCCGAACTCGAAACAGTTGGAAGATCTTCTGTCGGCCCTTATTGGCGGGCAAGGCACCGTCTTGACCCCCAATGGGATTTCCACGATTGGCTTGGTGTTACACGCCAGTTTAAAGCCTGGTGACCGGCTTCTGGCTTTTGAAGAACTTTATGCTCCGTCGAAGCGATTGATTTGGGACTATATTCTTCCAAAGGGCGTTGAGGTTCGTTGGGTGAATGCCGATCGATTGGATCAGGCCGTCGCTGTTGTTCGCGATTTTAAGCCGACGATATGCTTATTCGAGTCTCCGACGAATCCGCAACTGAAAATTGTCGATATCAATCGGCTTGTCGAATCGGTTCATGCTGTGGGGGGTAAGCTGGTGATGGATAATACCTTCGCGAGTTTTCATCAGCAAAACGACCTTGGTGTCGACGTCATTGTTCACAGCTTGACTAAATTTGCCTGTGGCTATGGCGACGCTTTTGGTGGCAGTGCGACCTTTTTTGATCAGAGCTTATTTCAAGAAAACTCAAAGTCCGCTCGAAGCCATGGGCTTTGCCTGGAGCCGGCCGTTGCTCGTTCCTTTGTG
>NYZX01000150.1 GCA_002686065.1 Pseudobdellovibrionaceae bacterium
GGATCACCTTTGAATACGTGCTTTTGAAGGATGTCACTGATTCTTTGGAAGATGCCAGGAAGCTGTATCGCTTGACCAAGTCGGTTCCCTGTAAGATTAATATCATTCCGTTTAATGAACATCCTGGCTCTGGATTTTATCGCCCTTCTGAAAAGGCGATCGTTCGATTTCAGGATGAATTGATGCGATTAGGGGCTCATGTGTTGCGACGGAAAACCATGGGTCGGGATATTTATGCAGCTTGTGGGCAGCTGACAACGGCTGCAAAACAAGAAGCAGCTCAGGCGGCAACATAGGCGGCTGAAGTTCTAGGGCTGGATCGGAGACGCCGTGATTGAAGGGGACAACATGTCACAAATCTTAGTGGTCGGTAGTGTCGCTTATGACACCATTTCAACACCAGAAGGCCGAGTCGATAAGACTCTTGGTGGATCTGCAAACTACTTTTCTGTTGCAGCCAGCTTGTATTCGAAGATCAATGTGATCGGTGTGGTTGGTGATGATTATGCAGATGCTGATTTTGAATTACTTCGATCACGCAAAGTCGATATCACCGGTTTGCAGCAGGTTCCTGGAAAGACCTTTCATTGGGAAGGCAAATACGAAAATGACATGAACGAAGCAATCACGTTGAATACCGAGCTGAACGTATTTGAAAGCTTCGATCCGACCTTGCCGGAAGCCTATAAAGATTCTGAATATGTCTTTTTAGCCAATATTCACCCTGTGCTTCAGGCAAAAGTTCTTGATCAAATTAACAAGCCAAAGCTTGTCGGGATCGACACAATGAATCTTTGGATCAACAACACGCTTGATGACCTGAAGAAAGTTTTGGCTCGTGCTGACGTTATTTTGATGAACGAAGGTGAAGCTCGTCAGTTAACCGGGCACTACAATGGTGTTCGCGCGGCACAGGAACTTTTGAAGATGGGCCCAAAAGCGGTTGTTATCAAGCGCGGTGAATATGGATTTATGCTTTATAGCAACGAAGGTTATTTCATTCTTCCAGCCTTTCCGATCGACCATGTNGTAGATCCGACGGGCGCNGGTGATACCTTTGCTGCNGGGTTCTTTGGGTACCTAGCTCGTCTTGATCAAGACTTCAGTATCGAAGCGGTGAAGCAAGCCTGTGTTCACGGCTGTTTACTTGCTAGTTTTACCGTCCAAGGCTTTGGGCTGGACGCTTTACGGAAACTGGACTGGTCGGCTTTAGAGGCCCGCCACGCCGAGTACCGTAACGTGATTGCTCTACAGTCTTAATTTCTCTTATTTAGTCTTCTTTGCCAGCTGGGCTGCNGTTGAGTGGTTCGGCCCAGGGGCTAGACCCTAGGTACTAAGGGCTAGTGCTTCCTGTGTGATAGGCCCAGTTCCTAAGATTTGGCCGTGTTTTGACCGATATGTCCTACGACATGTCAGGCAAAAACGATAAGACTGTGGCTATAGATTTGATGGATGATCTGCTTGAAGAAGTGGAAATCGAAAGTCAAAAGCCCGTAAAGTCTCAACAAGCTGAAACCTCCACGCCCGAGTCNGAAGACGCGGGGCCGGAGCTGTCCGTCGTTAAAGACCTTGAGGATTTTGACCTTGAATGGAGTCCCGAGCCCAGCGCTCAGGAAGCCCCAGCAAAGGCGCAGCGTCCAAACCAAGTTGAGCCAGAGTCCGAACCGCAGCCGGAAGCAAAGGCTGTTGAGCCTAAGTTGAATGTGGGCAAGCGGCCTCAGCCACCAGCTGGCGAGAACAAAGATAAAACCTATGTGTTAACCGAGGACGAGGCCTCGAATCCGGCCTGGGGGCAGGAGCTGAAAGTTCCTACGTCTGCCGGTCAGATGAGNTTCACATCGACGATCAATCCAAGTAGTGGAANCGANATTGCTTTGAAGCAAGCTGAAAACCTTCGGATTGCTCAGGATCGTATTTTGGATCTAGAAAAGCAGATTGAAGATCTTCGACNCGAAAACGCTGATCTAAGTGCCGCAGGTGAGACCTTGGCTCAGTCTGTTGAAAAAGCGAACTCGGACAATCAGGCGATGAGAAAAAAGTTGGATGGCGAGCGCGAATCACATTCGGAAGCCGTCGAGATTCTTACTCAAACTGTTGCTCAGCAAAAAGCACAGGTCGAAGAGTTGGAAAAACAGATTTCCGAGTTTGATGCGAAGTTTGANTCGGCGATGAAAAAGNACCGACTACGCGANCGNGAACTTGAAAACCGTCTTGAACTACTTAAGATGGAAACATCAGCGATGATCAAGAACAAGAACGATGTGTACTTGGCCTTGAAGCGGGAGCTGGANGAAAAGAATATGGAACTTGAGCGCTTTCAGTCCAAAGGACAAGAGCTCAATCGCCACTTGCACAGTAAGCAAGAGGTTTTGCAGCGAACGGTGAAGGCTTTGCGTCTTGCTTTGAATATGCTTGAAAGCACCGATGGTTCACCGAAGGGGTCAGAGGGATGATCGATCGACAGTTTCAACCGAGCTCCATTGACTGGAAAACTTTGCTCTTTGAGTTGTCCGACGCCGGGTGCGAAAGCTGGCTTCATTCGAACTTGATTTGGCTNGACCTGGAGCAACTCGAGTACTGGCATAAGCAAAACCAAGGCCCCTATGCCTCGCATCGTCCACCGCGTTCATTTCAGGCAGCGGATGAGCTGGACCCTTTGAACTTCGGTGAAAACTTTCCGTGGAGTCANTTCGTCGAGTCGATTGATAAGGAAAACTGGATTGAATGGGATCAAACTTTTTACCTGTTTAAACCGATTTTCAACCAGGGGCACCTTATTGGAGCTGTGCTGGTGAAGGAGTTGAACGAAAAAGCTCATATCGTTCAGCTGTCAGAGTTTCTAAGTGAAAACGAACACTATATGTATTACGCCGCTGATTTTGAGACTCAAAGACAGATTGGCCTACAGGACGACTTGACCTGCCTGGGTAATCAACGAGCGATGTATCAGTGTTTGGATCGAAAGATTTCGAAGTACAAGAAGCACCATCAGGGTTTTTGCGTGATGTTCATGGATTTAGACCACTTTAAATTGGTCAATGATAATTGTGGTCATCTTGTTGGGTCTAAAGTATTGGTGCAGGTTGGTGAGTTGATTAAGCAACAGATTCGACCGACAGATCATGGCTTTCGCTATGGTGGTGATGAATTTGTGGTTATTCTTAATGATCTAACGATGTCTGAGTGTCAGTCTGTTGCAGAAAGGATACGGGACCTGGTTGAGAAACAGACCTTTGCCTTGGACGGGCAGACAGTTTCGGTCACGGTGAGCATAGGTGTTGCTAGATTTCCCGAGCACGCTTCCACCCGCGAGCAAATCGTACAGATGGCCGACCAGGCGATGTATTACGGAAAAGTGAAAAGCCGAAATATTGTTTACATTGCCAGCTGATCTTTTAGAACAAAGGCCAGTCTAAATCCATCTGACCTTGGCGCTGGGTAGTGATACACTTATGCCTGGGTATGAAGTCAAAAAGAATCAAATTAGTATGTAGTGACCTTCATTTAGGGTTAGGCCGTATCTTAGATAACAGCCAGATTAACTCTTTGGAGGAATTCTATTTTGACGAGAAGTTCGTTGAATTTCTTCACTATTATAGCTCGGGAAAGTTTGCTGACTTTGAAGTCGAGCTGATTCTGAATGGTGACATACTGAACCTTCTTCAGGTGGACTATCGGGGTCATTACATCACGGTCATTACCGAAGAAATGAGTCTTGATAAAGTNAAGCGCATCTGTAGTGGGCACCCAAGGTTTTTTGATGCGTTAAAGAACTTTGCCGCNCAACCGGGTAACACCATTACCTACGTGGTTGGTAATCATGACCAAGGGATGTTGTGGCCGTCCGCGCGTCAGTATTTGAATGATGTTGTTGGTGCCAGTATCCGTTTTAGAAACTTGGTTTACTATTTTGATGGGGTTCATATCGAACACGGGCATATGCACGAGGCGGCCAACAGGGTTGACCCTAAAAAGTTCTTTTTGAAAAAGAACTTACCAGAGCCCATTTTGAACCTGCCTTTTGGGTCTCATTTTTTTATCGACTTCGTGATGAAGGTAAAAGAGCGCTACCCTCATGTCGATAAAATTCGTCCCTTCAATCGAATGATTCGCTGGTCGCTGTTGAATGAGACCTTGTTTACGTTAAAGGTTGTGTTTGGTTTAATCGGGTACTTTTTTAATTCCGTATTTTCGGCGGACGGGAAGCGTGGCTTTCCATTGAAACGAATTCTTAAAGTTGTCTTAGAAAGCGCCGTTTTTCCTGATTTAAGTGACTCAGCACGGAAGATCCTAAAGGATGAGCGCGTACATACCGTTATCTTTGGACATACCCATGTCTATCAATATCGACAGTGGGGTGAGGCCAAGGAGTACTTTAATACGGGGACATGGACCGATATCACGTCCTTAGACATCACCTCCTTGGGTAAAATTACGAAGATGACCTATGTCCTGCTTGAGTACCCACAAGAGGATGAGCGGCCTCGTGGGCGCCTGAAAGAGTGGCATGGTTATCACCGAATTGAAGAAGATGTAGTCATTTCCTGATTGGGGTCTAGGCTAGGTCGAAATGTGGTACGGCGTGGTGCAGCCGAAGATGTATCATAACTATGCATGAGGACAGGTCGGTTGAGTCCTCCGTGGAAACCGCGTAAGCTATTTATATGTCTGATGATAACCAGAATGATGATCTAGATAAAACCAGTATCATCCCCAGTGATACGTTTAAGGTTCAGATCGCGGAGGCCGGAAAAGCTCCGCCATGTATCGTTCTGCTTGTCGGTCCAGCCAATATGGTCGGAAGGCAGTGGCCCATCGAAGACACTGGGTATGTGATTGGCCGGTCCCCTAATGCTGAAATCTATGTCGATGATCGAAGTGTCAGTAAATCGCACTGCAAGGTTCTTGTCGAAGGTGGGCAGGTCTCGCTGATCGACCTAGAGTCGACAAATAAGACCATCATCAATGGGAAGCACGTGCAGCCGATGAACCCAATCGTTCTTAAAAACAACGACCAGGTTAAAACAGGAAATGTCATTTTTAAGTTTCTTGAAAAGGGAAATATCGAAACTGTATCGGTAGCTCAAGCTTTTGATCGTGGCCAAATTGATGCTTTGACGATGATATACAACAAAGGCGCCCTGATGGGGCATGGGCCAGAGGCCTTCAAAAAATCCAATATGTTGGATGTGCCGTTGTCGATCATCACTTTTGATATCGATCATTTTAAGAAGGTTAATGATACCTATGGGCACTCGGCGGGTGATCACGTCCTGATCGAAGTATCCCGAATGATTCGCGAGTCTCACATTCGTGAGAATGATTTTTTCTCGCGGTCGGGTGGTGAAGAATTCACTCTGCTGCTGCTGGGGACTCCGATTGGGCAGGCGAAAGAAATTGCCGAGCGTTTACGTACGACCATTCAAAACAACCAGTTCGTCTACGAGGGGACTCAGATTCCGGTGACAATTTCATTGGGGGTTGCTGCACGTGCTGGGGATGACTTCAGTTGGGAGCAAATCTTTGAGCGCGCTGACGAGGCTTTGTATAAGTCGAAGCAGGGTGGGCGCAACCAAGTCACGGTTTCAGAAAATTAAAAGCCCCTGCCGAGGGGGATTGGCAAGGGCTGGGTCGAAGTTCAATTTTTTATCCCGTGATCCTTCATCCTTGAAGTTGCCGGGGGGCAGGCTCTAGATTCCGTGAGCCAATCACATTTCAGTTACTTAACTTGCTTCTCGGGCCAGCCAATGAGATTGGATCTTTGGTGTCCCAAGTTCATGCCATCCGATGACGTTTTCGTTGTTGGCAATCTCGCTGCGTAACTTCAGGAGTGCATGTCGATAGTTGGCCTTAGCTGTGTCGTAAGGGCACTCCATGATGGCTGCAATCGCTTTAAAGCTAAGGTGTTCGTAAACACGCAATTGAAGGGCTTGTCTTTGTTTAGGTGGTAGCGCATCGACTTTTTCTGCCAGCTCATCCTTAAGCTGTGCAAAGAACATGTCGTTCTCGTCTTCCGAGTCCATGGAAAGCTCGATGTGCTCCATACTGACGTGATCGTACCGATTCCGTCGTAGTTTGTTTTTCGCCGTATTGATTGTGATTCGATACAACCAACTTTTAAACGACGATTGACCGCGAAACAGTTCTAGCTTTTCGAAGGCTTTCAGCAGTGATTCTTGAACCACATCCTCAGCCATCATAATGTCTCCTGTCATCTTAAAGATCGTTCGCACTAAGTGCTTGCGATGCCTAAGTACAAGTTCTGTGTAGCAGGACTTTTCACCGTCCAGAACTCGTTGAACAAGGACCTTATCGTTAACCTGTTTTTTTTCTGCAACTCCTTTTGCTTGACTCACTTGACGCCTCCTTTGCTTGCCTTGCGGATCATCCTTGATCCTGTGCGGTCTGTGTGGAGAGTTTCGTCGCTTCCCTTGGTGCTTCCCTTTTGAGACCCTCCATGTGTCTCTGCCTTTCTATACAGCAATCCTGATGCCAAGACATAACGACACCTTATAAGTGTGCTTCATTATTGGGCATAAGCTGTGCTTATGCTGGAAACGAAGTTTTTACACCTTTGGCCAGTATGCTCTTAATATTAGGGGCTTTTTTTGCCATATCTTAAGAATACTCAATGAAACTCAATGGTGTCATAAGGCCACTTGCTATAAGTTGTAGTTATAGATCGATGCCGAATTGGCATCAGTGGTTTCTAACGAATAACTGGTGAAGCGAAGTCTTTTAGGGACTTTTCTGGGTCGTCGGCATCTTCCAATGACTTCGCAAACGTTAAAAAGGCGTCGAAGTCCGATCCTAGCTTTGCGTAAGCGCGTTCAAACTCGTCCATATTGTAGGAGTAGGTCCTGAAGGAGGCTAGACGGGCGTTGTTGAGGGGTGTTTTTAGGAAGGCTTTCGATTGGCTTTCTGAGACATGTGGGGCGACGGTGTCTTTATATCTAGATTTAATCTGTTGGAAGCGCTGCTGTTTCTTTTCTGGTGACAGCTTGCCTTTATTGTCTTTGTACCACTTGGCAAGGTCTGTCACTTCTTGGCTAAGAAACGTTAGCGTTCGTTGTTGGTTTTTTTTGCTTTGGCTCAGTTGTTCCAGAGTGGGGGAGTCTTGTCCCTCTATTTTTTTAAAGTAGAGTTCGGCCCCTAGGTCCCCGATAAAATTAGCAAGCCGTTCATTAAAGTCGGCGGCACTTGAGATATAAATCGTCGCGTGAACGGATTCGTGGATGATCAGATTTACGAGGTCGTAGTCGGAATAGCGCAACATGCTGGATAGAATCGGGTCGACAAAGTATCCCAGGGTGCTGTAGGCCGAAACGCCTCGAACATAGGTGTCGAATTGGTCTTCGGGAAACTTTTTAGCCTCTTGCTCGGCCTGCTTTTTTGTTGGGAAGCCTTTGTAGGGGACTGAGCCGATAATCGGGAACCACCAAGTGTGAGGAGATAGATCGTATTCGGGGGAAACGCGAACGACATAGGTGACGTAGGGCTGATCCAGTTGAGTGTATAGGCTATAGTTTTTTGAAACTTTCAATCCGAGCTTTTGGGCAAATTGGCGAGCCTCTTGGCTCAGCCTGAGCTTTCGCTTTTGTTCGTCTGTCAGGGAGCTGGATTGCAGGGCCTCATCGACGGGGATTCGCTTGTTCATTACGCGGTAATGGTGTCTAGCGGTATCAACTAAATAACCTAGCTGGCAGCCTGAGATCATGAAAGCACTGAGCCCTAAGCCAAGTCGCTGCAGCCACTTTTTCTTCATGATTAAAAGAACCAAGAGACGCCGGCTCGTCCGGCGGTATCGATGGTTACGGGGTCTTCGTCTAAAGGTGTTGTCCAGGCATCCAGGCCAAATTTAAAGGACAGCGTTTCGGTAAGGCGATAGCGAAAGCCGATTCCGCCGCTGGGGACGGTTCCTTCTTGGTTAGCGACCCGTTGTTCAAACTGACCTTCGGGTTGCAGAAAACGCTCTTTCTTTACATGAGCAATCCCGACCTTGATGAATGGTTGAAAGGTTTGCTCGCGTTCGGCAAAGCTTAGGACCAAGTCGGCGCCGACCAGTCGAAAGGTCGTACGAGTCTTTATACTTCCTTCGATGACGGACTCAAAGCCTTCCTGGCCAAGACCCTCTGTATAGCTGAACTCGATGGCTGATAAGGCTGAGAAGTAGTAGGAAAAAGATCCCGTTAAGGACAGTGATTGACCGTAGTTGTCGCTGTCGATGGTTGTCTGTCTGTAGTTTGCAGACAGTCCTAGTTCAAAGAACTGCGCTTCAGCTTGTGGTCCAAGAAGGACCCCACATAACAGAATAAATAGATATCGAGACAAGCGACAAGCCATGCAGTTAGTTTAGCGGTGAAAGGTCCGTCTGCGCAGTTTCAATGGTGAAGCTCAGACTTAGGGCTTAGGAAAAGCTTGCCTAGCGACCGGCTAGACCCGAGGACTGCCATTGTAAGAAAAAGGCGTACTCCAGGCGGATCAGTCCGTCCTTGCCGACCAGTTCCTGTGGTGGGTGATTCAAAGGCGAAGCCTCTTGGAAGGCCGAGACAGCCGCCCAGTCGATGGCCTTTCGGCCTGAGGACTCATGAACAATGACATCCAAGTAGTTTCCAGAGGGATCAAGGATAACTTCGATGCGTGTCTTCCGCGGGCGCTGGGCGAGGGAGTTCACTTCGACATGGGGAAGTTGGTCTATGTAGTTCCGCAGGTTGCGGACCCATTTGAATCGCACTTTTTCGCTAACGCGTGAAAAGAAGGCGTAATAGGTAAACTGGTCCGTGTTCAATGCGGTGAAAAATCCTTCTTCGACTTCAGGAATGTACTCGGAGATCGTGGATTCGAAGCTTGGCTGCGAAGGGGCTGCTGGTGACGGGATATCCATCGTTGTTTTTTTGCGGCCGGTTTTTAAGGTCATCCCCTGATCGGCAGTCACAACAGGCTTGAACTTTGGAGCAAGATCAAGTTTTTGCTTTCGCTGCTGAGTCAGTTTGGGGGCACCATTCTTTGTGGGGCCTGTTTTCTGCGCGACTTGTTCGCGACTGGTTCGTTTCGTGAACTTTGATAGGAATCGGGCCGGTTCGTCAGGTTTTGTTTTTCGAGGTTCGGCTTGTTCGGTTTCGGTGACAAAACTTTGTTTATTCTTTTGAGTGGCTCGATCAACGTATTGAACATCAATGACCTGAGGTGTCGAGTCCGACTTTTTTGCGGAGGGAATAAAAAGCGTACCTAGCCCTGCTCCAAGATGGATGAGCAAACTAATTAGTAGGGCAATTTGGAGTAGGCGGCTCGTGTTCATTAGGCTCCTCAGTCATTAGACAGAATAGCAATTAGATCGGTTAATGTTGAGACATAAGCCGATGTGTCTAGAATAAGTTAATCAGCCTAAACCCTTCTGTTGCGAAATGGGCTAGCTTATCAGAATTATTAAAGTTTTCGGGTTGAGTTTGACCCTTGGGGTCAGATATAAATATTACATACAGAGCTTATGACGGAATAGGAATGCCTCTGTCGAGCACACGGGATGTTAGGGACATATTGGGGGGCCAATGAAATTTCGAGTCTTACTTATTGAAGATTCCATCAAAATCCAAGAGCTAGTGAATCAGACATTGAAGTCTGTTGCCGTCGTTGACGGTTTTGATTCTGTAGCGCCTGCACTGGAGGCCATTCGTAAACAAGAGTATGACGCGTGTTTGGTCGACTTGTCGCTTGGAGCCTCCTCGGGCTTCGAATTTATTCACGAGCTTCGTCAAAACAACATGGTTCAAGATATGCCGGTTTGTGTTTTGTCAGCGGATTCGACGATTGAAAGTAAGGAAAAGGCCTTTGAATTAGGGGCGACTGATTATTTGGTTAAACCCTTTGAGCCGAAAGAGCTTGAAATTCGACTGCGACGGCTTGTCCTTCGCGATGACTCGGTTTCGGTTCGTCTGAACTCTGAACTGACCTTCCGTATGACCTTGTACGGACTTCAAATTATCGATGAAAAAGAAGGTCGTAAAATCGAGTTTAGCCAAACCGAAGAGCGTATCCTTTCGTTTTTGATGTGTTATGAAGGCCGTGTTTGTTCGCGACAAGAAATCATTAAGAAGTTGTGGCCGCAAGGCGATGGATTGTCTGAGCGCTTGATCGACCGCCATATATCGGCGATCAAAAACAAGGTTGATGAGCTTGGGCCTCGTATCCGATCCATTCGTGGTGTGGGCTATATTTTTGACCGCGTTCACACTTCAGCGGGCTAAGGGGATTGGCGCTCGAACTGTTTCAGGAGTGTTGCGATCTGAGACCGCTGATCTGTGAGCTATCAATAGGTCGAGTTTCCCTACAATTCCTGTGACATTTTTTGGCTCAAAAGTCGGGTTTTTTCTAAAGTTGAGACACTGCACTCCGATAGGTATGTATCGGGGGAGGACAGAATGTCTGAGATCAATAATAACGTGATCGAGTTAGATGCGTTCAGAAAGAGTAACCCAACAAAAAACCATGCGGCTACGGCTGTCGAGGAAGCTCCAGTTGTCGATATGACTGAGCGTCGTCAGGAGATGATCCAGGACGAGCGTCGCGAAGTGAAGCGGACGATCCTTACAGAGTTTATTGGGGCTTTTGCTGTTATTCCTGATCAGGGTCTGTCGAAGGTATCTATATATGATATTTCTGAAAACGGGATTGCCTTTGATACCGATTTGAAAATGGGGGCTTTGCGCGGAGGCGAGGAGATCGCTGTGCGTGTTTACCTCAATCAAACCACCTTCTTTCCGTTTGTAGTGAAAGTGAAAAACGTCCGAATCATTGAAGACGAGCAAGTTCATCGTCATGGTGGCGAATTCGTCAACGGAACAGTCAATGATGAGGCCTTACATCACTTCGTCCGCTTTATCGAAACGGTCAGTGCCAGCTTGAAAACCGATCACGGTGACATCATGGTGTCCAATCTACAGCGTTAATCGCTGAGATCAGCCGAAATAACCAGCAAAAACCGATTTTTCCCTACACAGACTAAAGTTTGTGCGGTCGAATAGTGTTAGGGCGTTCGTCTAGCAAGGATAACGCCCTGCCCCTGAGCGGCTACGCAAAAGGGTATTTGATGTTCCACAGTCTGCAAGGAGAGTTCGGACCAGTGAAAAAGATTGTTCTCGATACCAACGTAATTTTATTCGATGCTTTAGCTGTCTCCAAATTTCTAAATTCTGAAATTCATATTCCTTTTGCGGTGATTGAAGAAATCGATCGATTTAAGCGTGACCTTGGTGAAAACGGACGTAACGCTCGGCACTTTTCACGGCATATGGATATTCTTCGCTCGAAAGGCAGCCTAGCAAAGGGTGTCGAAGTCGAAAAAACGGGTTCAAAGGTTTTTGTGACGACGGATATGCCGGATAAAGGACTTCCTGAAGGTTTCGACACAAATATCGCTGATAACCGAATTTTGGGGACGGCGCTAGCCTTGAAGGAAAGCTCTCCTGATGTGGAAGTCGAACTGGTCACCAAGGATATCAACCTTCGTCTAAAGGCTGATGTGTTTGGGATTGATGCCAAGGATTACGAGCCAGAGTCAGTTCCTTTTGAGGAAATGTATTCTGGGGTCGCGGAAATTGATGTCGAGCCATCGATTATCGATTCGTTCTATAAGGAAAAGGCGGTCGAAGTTGAGTCTCAGCTGGTATCGAACCAGTATGTCGTTCTTCGGGACGCGTCCAATGCCAACCACAGTGCGATCGGACGTTTCGATCAAAACCTGGGTGCGGTTGTTACCTTGATCAGTCCTGCTGATAGCATTTGGGGAATTCACCCTCGAAACGTAGAGCAGAGCTTTGCTTTGGATTGTTTGTTAAACGATGAAATCAAGTTTGTGACCTTGGTTGGAAAAGCGGGAACAGGGAAAACGCTTTTGGCCTTGGCTGCGGGGCTCAGCAAAACTTTGGATGAAGGTGTCTTCCAGCGTTTGTTAGTCAGCCGACCTATTTTTCCAATGGGACGTGATATCGGGTATTTGCCTGGTGATGTCGAGCAAAAGCTAAACCCCTGGATGCAGCCGATCTTTGATAATGTCGAATTCCTTATGGGGGCCGATCAAAAAGCGGCTGGTCGGGCTCAAGAATTGATCAATCAAGGAATGCTAAACATCGAGCCACTGACGTATATTCGTGGTCGAAGTATTCCGAACCAGTACCTGATTGTGGATGAGGCTCAGAACCTTTCTCCTCATGAAATTAAGACGATCGTGACTCGGGCTGGTTCAGGGACGAAGGTCGTTTTAACGGGTGACCCCTACCAGATTGATAACCCATATGTTGACTCTGCGAACAGCGGTTTAACTTACTCGGTTGAACGCTTTAAAGGGCAAAGAATTTCATCGCATGTGACCCTAAGCAAGGGGGAGCGATCCGAACTTGCTGAACTAGCGGCAAATATTCTTTAGATTAGTCAGAAGCCGGGACCTTGTTGTCCCGGTTTTTTTATGTCGACTGTTTTGACAGTCATGAGCATTCTTCAACCCGTCAACAGATCTGTCAGGTAAAGTGAACACATCGGCAGAAGAGATTTCAATCTGATTTGACGAAAACCCAACACATCCCCGAAGTTAAGCTATCGTTTCTAAGGTGAGGAAACAGATAGGGGACTATGATGTCTGTGGTACTGCAATGGGCAGTTTACAGCGGGCCGAAGGTTAATGTCGTCGTTGCCTGTGTGGTAGCGTTGCTCTTATCTTTGCAGACCGCAAAAGCCGGAGAGTTTACGGAAGACATCTTGGAGCGCCAACCCTTTTTAAAGGGAATGGAAGCCAGCCAGGTCGGAGCGACTTACGACGAAAAACTGAAAGCCTTTGAGCGCGGTCTACTTCAGCAGGTCGAGGGCATTGCGCTTCCGATGATTCGAAACAACGAAAAGATGTCTGAAAAGCAAAAGCAACAGGTTCTTGCGGTCACGGTTGAGGTTCGCGATCGTCTTGTTGAAAGCTTTTCTGAGCTGCGCCGCCTTTACAAGGTTTTGTATACCGATAGGACGGCTAAAGCGGATACGGCAACGGTCTTACATCGTATCGAGGTGGATGCGAATTATTTGGCGGTCAACCTTTTGGTCTCGTTGATTAAGCTAAGCGATCGCTTAGATCGTGGCTGGGTCCGATTTGGTGTTTCTAGGTATGTCAGCACCATGCAAAAGCAAATTAAAAAGCTGGATATGGGTGTTGAAATCGATCTGTTCTTTTGGAGCTGGTTGTCTCGGGTCAGTCCGATGGTTCGAGGGACTTGGTACACGATGAAGGCCATGATCGTAGATATTTTGATTAAAAATGTGAACATCTCTGAGGCGTCGCGCTTTTTAGACCATACTAAGCTGGGTCATGATGATGAGCCGATCAACATTGTGGGCTGGCAGCCAGATAAGCAGTCTCTTCCTGAAAATGCCGCCGTCGTCATCGCCCTTAATCATGATCACGGTGTCCTTGATGGTCGAGTCATTGGTGAAATCAACGAGCGACTGGGGATTGCGAATAGTATGATCGTCACAACCCGTGTGGCCTGGCCCAATCTATCGATTCGGGACAGTAAAGATCCGAATACATTCTTTATCGAAGACGGTCTTTATCTTCGAGACGTGATCAACCGCATGGTGAATTTCGATCAGGGTAAAATTTCTTTCGGGATTCTTCCAGAGGGGTTTATACCACAGTGGCAGACACAAATGCCCTTAACGGTGAAGCGCGGGGCCTTCTATGTCGCTCGGCGTGCGGCTTATATGCTTCAACAAAACAAGCCTGTTTACTTCATTGAAGGTCAAACGAATGGCTTGGCGCATATCACTAGGAAAGAGCCCTTCGAGGTTGTGCTTCGTCAACCTGAGTTGGTCCCGACCGATGCGCTTCGAAAATACGATCCATGGATCGAAAGCAAGCGTGCCGAATTTGAATGGAGAACGAATTTAGGACGTGGCCTATATATCGCAGACGTTGATAATCGTGCCAAAGTAGACGGCACCTACGTCAATCAGGTTGCTACCATTTCTGATGTTCCATCTTCTTCCAATGTTATTAGTGAGGTCCGCTGTGAGCTGGTATTCCTATCCAATTAATCGACCACAAGTTATGAAAGGTTCCATGAGTTTCCTGACAATCCTTTTGAGCGTGATTTTATCTATTAGTGTCACCCATGCGGGAGACAAGAATGAGTTTGTCGTCCACCCTAGTAATGACGTGGATGGGTCCATCGAGCTTCCAGAAAAACTGTCGATCACAGAGACGCCAGGTCTTCGGATGTACTCGCCGCTTGAGTTTTTCAAGCAGCGGCAGGGTTTTGATGAAATGCCCGAGATGGACCAGATGAACTCGGTTGATAACGATGAGATTCGTCGTTTGGCAAATTCCCTGGCGGCAAACGGGCAGGCTGTCGGAGTTGGTTTTAGCCCAAACATGACCAGCTTTTTCGACTTATACATGCCTTATTCTCGAACAAGCCTAGAGGACCCCGCGCCAATTTTTGGTAACAGTGTGATTAATTTGAATACTCCGACAGAGGTCGGGAAACTGAATCTTTTGACTCATGATTCAGCTCATTTGTATGCCGGTATTCCGGGGCCACGGTCGTCAGATCTAAAAACACTTGAAAGCCGATGGCGAGCGAAGTCTTTGCTGACGAAAATTCTTATCGAAAAAGAAGTCTTTGCTGTGACTTGGAGTGGTTATAAACATCTAAAGTGGTACTGGGACTGGCGTCAGGCAAAAGAAAATGATGGCAAGTTGGATCCCGAGTTTGAAAAGCTGAATCAAGGGATGTTTTTCGTTGGACCGATTTCATTAAGCGAGTTCACGGACTTCGTTTATGCGGATCAGTTTGCTCAGGCCGATCATTTAATTAAAGTCCTTCGTGAAAAGTCAGATGTTGATCACTTTGAGGCCGTTAAGAAGATCAAAGCGCCGCAAATGCAACGTACACCTAGCTGGTGGCCGACATGGATGAGCGCCTTTTTTATAAAGACGGCGATGCCGTCTTTTTATGGCTGGTATGCAACCGCTAGAACACGAACCGGATATAAGAAAAGCCTTGTTTGGGCTTCTGAGATGTTCGATTACTACTTTTCTGACTGGTATGTTGAGTGGGCCGAGCTTTTTGAAATTGGTGTTCCTTTAGAGCAGCTAGATAAAGAGGTCACGCATAAGCTTGAGTTGCTTCGAAACAACCAAGCGATGACTGAGTACGATACAGCTCCGCAGCCTTATGAATTTGAATTTAAATTTCTTAGAAGTGAATTGGCCTACTTCGGTCGAAAATTTGTTGAGTTGAAAGAGTTGGGGCGGCGAAACCCGGGCCTCTACTCGGCATACAGGTTGCGCCAGTTTGAAAGCTACTTGGCAAGGGCTGTTGAAAGGGTCAAACGTTTAGATCTTATCATCAAGCGAGGTGCGTATTCTGAAACCAGGTTGAAGTGGCATAAGCAAGACATCGAGAAGCTGTTTTTAGAGGCTAAAAATACTTTTCCAGTAGATCAAATTATCCCTATGCATTTGCGTGTGCCCTATGCGGATTATCGAAACTTCTGGTTTGATTCTTTTGCGGTGATCTTGCCAAGATCTTTAGAAATGCGGCAGTTTGTTTCCTCGGCGAGTATTGCCGAAGCTTCTGCAGAGGTAAAAGCTCGGCGACTGCGACGTCGGTTTTTTGGCTTGGACCCAGATCTTCCAAGCTTAAAGCTTTCTGTGGAAGACGGTATCGATGTCATGCAACGGGAATTGGCGGAAGAGTACTGGAACTACAAAACCGAAGATCAAGGTTTGAGCCCAGATACCGCGGTATACAAACCTTATTTGGCCCGACTTGAAGATTTTAAAAAGAACTTTAATCGGCAGATTGTCGAGGTGGTCGCGCCTCAGGTTGTCGAAATGACGAATTTGTCATCTGAGCAACGTCGACGGGTAGGCGAAATTCTTGAAAAGCTTCGCGGACAGGTCAACAAAGAGCTAAATATTTTATCAACGGGGTATCAGGCGAATTACCAAGGGGCCACAGAAAATCCCGACTCTCGCCGTGATCTTGTACGTATCGAGTTGCACTTAAACCTAATTGTAGACCAGTCTTTCATTGCGTTTGAGCGCCTTTTAGAGACGGGCAATGTGGACGCGTTCGAGCGTTTTCAGCACAGGGTTTTTGCTGGCGACATTCCAAATGGACGCGTTCCAACCAAGTTTGAAGAGATCTCGGGTCGAGTTCTGCGTAAGCTGAGTTCGGTTGGGCGCTACCTCTGGACGTCCATGACCGGTCAGCGGTTGAACAAGGACGAGTACTTTGGAGTGGTCGAGCGGCTACGAAAGGATGTCTTCGGAGTTCTTCCGAAGGATGTCCAAGTAAACGCTCAGACTGAGCTACCTGAACTTGAGGGAACAAGTGATGTGGTGATTGTGCCAATTAGTCATGATCAGCGTGGATCATTAAATAAGGTGGCTCGAGTCATAAGCCGAAAGCTTGGCGTGACGAAGACATTGGTTGTGACTCCTCATGGAGCTGTGC
>NYZX01000151.1 GCA_002686065.1 Pseudobdellovibrionaceae bacterium
ATTTACGTGATTTTTCGTCGGTGAGTTTTGCCATAGATATGGAAAACATGGACGAAGCGAAGGCTTTGATTCGTGAGTTTCGGCGTCGATTTCAGGATTTACTTAATCGTGGAAACAAGACGGAAGTTTATCAGTTGGCAATGCAATTTTACCCTTTAAGTCAGTTAAACATTGAGGAGAATAAGAATGATTAAATATTTATCAGTTGGGGTTCTGGTGACCGCTTTGACCAGTCCATGCTTTGCCACTGGCGGCACGGATACTGGTAATGGATTGAATTTTCAACGGATGTTGGAAGCCGAGCTAAACAACCGTGAAACCATGGCTCGGAAAGATTTTGAAGGCGTCGTTGTAGATGTCGGATACGAGTTTAAAAAAGATATCTTGCTTCCGACCTATGATTACTTCTTGTCTCTGGATTTGTCCCTTCCGGAATATCAAGGGTTGGATCAAATCGAGGACGTCCGTCGGATTCAACTTGTTTTTAAAGAAAATCAAGTGGCGGTTCGTCGAGATATCGAGCTGACTTATCTGCGAATTCACCCTTGTGATGGTTCGGGCGATTCGATTCAAAATACCGAGAAACACAAAGACCTTTGCACTGGCGAGCCCGGGCAGGTGGCAAAACCTTATGACCCCATCAATATTGATGTCGAAGCCATTCTGGAAAATCGTCATGGTATGACGGCCTCCCAGTTTGTGGGAGCTGTGTTTCATGAGTTCGTTCATCACCATATAGACCCCATTCGGAATCATGACGAGTACGGTTTTTCTCGGTTTATCGAGCTGATCGTTCGGACTCATCACTTTAGGGTGAAGAAGACAACTTACGATATGAAGAGCATCCTACGTAAGGTGAAATATGGGGATAAAGAAGTTTGGGCTTTGTTTGTAGATCATAAAATCTCGGCTGAAAACTTTAGGTTTGGTAATAGTGGCCAGTACGGTCGAGTCATGCGATTTTGTCGCCTGAAGGGGCACTCAGCCAATGGTTCGGTCAGCTATGAGGTAGCTGTGTTAACAAGTGAGGAAAAGCGTGCATACAGTAGGCTTAATGGTGACGACAGGAATGGGTATCTTTATCATATCGTTCCGAACGAATTACAAGAAGGTGAGCCCTTTTCGATTCAGGTGATGGCGAGGCGGCCCGGTGCCTTTAACTATGAATTTTATAAATCCATTACATGCGAAGATAGATTTTAGTCGTTGTTTTTAGAAGCTATTGACCATCGGGGGCTGGTACCTATACTGGCTCCATGATGAAACTGTTCGGATGGGTCCTTTATGTGGTCCCGAAAAAAGCATTGAGTTATTTTTTTGGCGTGTTTGCCCGCTGGCGCCATCCGAAGTTGTTGATTCGGATCGTAATACGCGTTTTCGCCAAACTGTATCGGCTGAATATGTCCGAGGCAAAGAAGCCTTTGGAGTCCTATCAGTCCCTAGACGATCTTTTTACACGAGAGCTCATTCCACAGGCCAGGCCCATCGGGGACGGCTTAGTTCATCCGGCTGATTCGGAGCTGAGATCACGAGGCCTTGTTCAGGACGGCACGATGATTCAAGCTAAGGGGTTTTCCTATACCTTGGGTGAACTTCTTGGTGATGAGCTGATCGCGAAAAATTTCGAGGGCGGCGTTTATTTGACCTACTATCTTTGTCCGACGGACTATCACCGTGTTCACAGCCCGTTCAGTGCTGATGTTTCTCGGGTCACTTACCTGCCAGGTGCACTGTGGCCGGTGAATGATTGGAGTGTGAATCGCATCGATCGCCTGTTTGCTGTGAACGAGCGTCTGGTTGTCTACCTGGATTCGCCGCAGGGAAAAGCGGCCCTGGTGATGGTCGGGGCGACCAATGTGGGGCGCATGACTTTAAGTTTTGATGACCAGTTTTTGACAAACCAAGGGTTGTTCAGTGCGAGGCGTGAAGACAAGCTGTATGCGCCTCACCCTAAGCTAAAAAAAGGCGACCACCTGGGGACCTTCCATATGGGCAGCACCGTGGTGTTAGTTTATGAAAAAAGCCTGCTGAATCAGATCCCTGGTCCGCAAAATTCCTTCGTTAAATTTGGGGAAAGTCTATAAAAAGCCGTAGCGTCGCCGGTGATGGGTTTGAAGCTTCACCGGAAGCGACTAAGGATGTTTAATAGAAGTCTATCGATCATCCCTTGCTCGGGAGTCGATCTCTTAAAATACTGGATCGTTTAGTATGAAGAAAGAATATTTGATTATATACGGCAACTTAATAGGTCTCATTGTTTTTTACGTCTTAAGTAAAACTTTGAACAAAGAGAGCCTGCCTTTTGTCATAGGTTTTTGTCTGTCTATAGCTGGCTTAAGTTCAATTTGGTTGGGGCTTATTGCTTGGACTAGGGGAGTTGGCATTTTCGCGAACCAAGGTTCTCGTTATAAAAGGCCACTTATTTTTTTTACTTATATCTTTGGCTATCTATTTTTAGGTGCTGTCGGTTTTGCTGGGGGGCTTTGGTTGATTTACAGTTTTCTTGCCGGAAACGTAAATATAAGCCTGTAGTTTGCCTATTCAGCGTCGCCTTCGCCGTCGTCGCCGATGGCTTCAACCGGGCAGCCTTCCATTGCTTCTACACATAGCTCAACCTCGGCGTCCCCAGTGGGCTGCTTAATAACAAAGGCATGTCCGTCATCTTCGTCCATGCCGAAGTGGTCGGGGGCTGTCAGCACGCAAGCATCGCAGGCGATGCATTCGCGGTCGACATAGTATTTTCCGGCTATATTTTCATCATATTTGTTCGTTTTGTCGGCCATGCTACCACTTTACGCCAAATCTGGGTTGAAAGCTATATAAGCTCAAAATGAACCTATTTTCGTCAAAGGACAGATTCAAGCAAAAAATCGAAAGCTTCCGTCAGCTTTCGTTGAGTCTTTGTCTTCAGGGAGGTAGTTTTGCTGTCTATGAGCCGAACTGTAAATGAAGAAATCGATCGAAGGCGTACTTTTGCCATTATTTCCCACCCTGATGCCGGGAAGACCACAATTACAGAAAAAATATTGTATCAAGGTGGTGTTATCCGTGAAGCCGGTGAGGTCAAAGGGAAGTCGGGTACCAAGGCCGCAACCTCTGACTGGATGACCCTTGAGCAAGAACGTGGGGTCTCGATTACCTCCAGTGTGATGCAGTTCGATTACCACGACCTGCGAGTGAACTTGCTGGATACTCCGGGGCACAAAGACTTCGGTGAGGACACTTATAGAACTCTTGTTGCGGCAGATTCGGCCGCTATGCTGATCGATGCGGCCAAAGGGGTGGAAGCTCAGACAAGGAAGCTTTACGAGGTTTGTAAGCTTCGACGGATGCCGATTTTTACCTACGCCAATAAAATGGACCGCGAGGGTAAGGATCCTCTGGAGCTGATCGATGATGTCGAAAATACGCTGGGTCTGAAGTGTGTCCCAGTGACTTGGCCTATCGGAATGGGTGATCGTTTCTGTGGGCTGTATCACCGGTTTCAGAACAAAGTGTATCGGTTCATCAAAGGTGAAGAAAAACCTGAAATTTTAGATGTTAGCTCGTGGGATGATCCGGTTATTGCTGAGTTCGCAGAAGAACAGGTCTACGAAAAGTTTTTGGAAGACATGGAGCTGTTAGAGCTTGCCGTGGGCGAAGTGGATCGGGACGAGTTTCTGGCTGGGCGCCAGTCTCCGATGACCTTTGGGAGTGCGAAGTTCAACTGGGGTGTGGATCTGTTTTTGGAAATCTTTCGCGAGCTGGCTCCGTCGCCGGGCCCTCGCTATAGTGGTGAGACCGAGATTGACCCTCATGATAAGCAGTTTTCAGGCTTTATTTTTAAAATCCAAGCCAATATGGATAAGCGGCACCGTGACCGTATTGCCTTCTGTCGTGTTTGCTCGGGTAAATTTCAGCGTGGGATGAAGGTTAAGCACACCCGGTTGGATCGAGATTTACGCTTGGCCTATGCAAGCGCTTTCCAAGCGAAGGACCGCGATACGGTTGATGAAGCTTTTGCTGGAGATATCGTGGGCTTGGTTGATACTGGAAATTTTCAAATCGGCGACACCATCACGTCCGGAAAAAAATGGGATTTTGGAGAGCTGCCTAGATTTTCACCAGAGCTTTTTGCGACGCTATCCATCAAAGATCCGCTGAAAAAGAAGCAGTTGCAGAAGGGCGTGCGGCAGTTAGCCGAAGAGGGCGCTATACAAGTTTTTGTTGATCCGGTGGTCGGGGAACAGGATCCTATTATTGGTGTTGTAGGTGAACTTCAGTTTGAAGTTTTGCTGTATCGCCTGGAAGACGAATACGGCCTAACTGTTCGACTGGATCGCTTACCTTACACTGTGGCAAGGTGGCCACTGCTAGAGAACAAACCCTACCGAGGAGAGGTTCAAGGGGGAGCGCGAGTTTTTCACGACAAAAAGCAATATCAGGTCGTCCTGATGGAACAAGAGTGGGATATGCACTGGTTACAGAAGCAAAACCCGGATCTGGAGTTTCAAGCAAACGCCCCATTATTGTAATTGTCCAGACTCGCCGTCAAACAAGGAGGTTCGATGCGCGGAAGGTCTTTTGAGGTCAGTCCGGATCAGTACATACGTCTTTTTAAACCCGCCGATATTATCCAGACAGCACAAGAAGTCTACCAGTACGTCCAAGAAGGACATGGATTTTTCGAAATGAATGAGCACCGATTGCCCGAGGTGATCGAAAGAGTCATTCAGACCACGCGACAAAGATATCCCGATTTAAATATCCCATTCCATGCCTGTTGGAGGCATTTCCAAATTGGTGTCCTTGATCGTCAGGGAGCCTTAGAAGAGGGCTTGCAAGGCCTATCTGAACGCCAAAAACTAAAGGCTAAAGTGGACCTGACTTTCGTGGCTGCTTTGCTTGGCGCTGGAGCCGGACCTGAGTGGCAGTACTACGAGCCGAAGACGGGTCACTTGTACTCGCGCTCAGAGGGGCTTGCTGTTTCGACGTTAAATATGTTTATGTCGGGCCTGTTTTCCTCGGACCCGGAAGATCCTCTTCGTGTGGATGGGCTGGCGCTTGTAAGGATGACCAAAGAGCGTCTTGCTCAGGGTTTTCAATCGACCGTCGGCAATCAAATTTTAGCTTTAGAATATCGCCTGAGGCTGTTGCAAAACCTGGGGCGTGTACTTGAAAAGTCAGAGCGTTTTTCGGGCAAGCCTTCGCGTCCAAGTCATTTACTGGACAGCCTTCACTTGTTCGAACAGCAGACAGTTGCTTTAGATGATTTGTTTGAAGTGATTTGCTTTGAACTTCGCTCGGTTTGGCAGACCGAAGTATTGGTGAATGAAGAGGGGGTTGGTGATGTTTGGTACCACGACGACTTAGACTTACTNGTGCCCTTTCATATGTTTGCTCACTGGGTGACCTTTTCGCTGATTGAGCCTTTGGTAGGTCATGGAATTAAAGTGGAGAACATGAATAGTTTAGCNGGCCTTGCGGAGTACCGAAATGGAGGCTTGTTGATCGACACGGGACTGCTTCGNCCTAAGGATCCTGCGGGTCTTTCTAAGCCACAGAAATTAAGTTCTGCTTTAGTTGTCGAATGGCGAGCACTGACTTTGGTCTATCTAAGGCGNATTGCTGACCAGATTCGAAGCCACCTGGGCGGCCATCTTTCGGACTCTCAGATCATCGAAGGGGGGACTTGGTGGGCCGGTAGAAACCTTGCGTATCAAGTCCGTACAAAGGGGCATTCCCCCATTGACATCGTTTCGGATGGTCGGAATTTATAAGATCCTGTTAAGGGCTGTTTTGAACGGGCTTTGTGTCCCATCGGAATAGTGATATTCTATAGTCACTGTTTCGATGGGGAGATGTATGTCTGGTTCGGAAAATCCGTTTCAGGATGTCAATGAAGACGGGGTTCATATCGTGACTCTGCCTAAATTTTTGGATGAACCAAAGATGAAGGCTTTGGAAGTCCAGATGAAGAGCTGGCTGTTAATGTCTGAAGTTCTTCATGTTTTTGATTTTTCGGAAACGAAAAAAATCACGCCTGAGTTTGCGCGTCCCTTCACAGTGTTTCGAAGTAATTTAAGAAAAGCTGAAAAGTTTATGGCCAGTGTGAATGCCTCTCCGGTGATTCAAAAAGATTTAAACGGGCGTGGTTTAAAAGATGTTTTTAACTGGGTTCCAGAAATTAATGTGGCTCGAAGAGANGCNGGCNTNGCNTTAAAGCCTAAAAGTTCGCTGGATGCGAAGTTTGTTTCACCCTTTATCAGTGGGGTCACAAAAGTGTTTACCACACAGGTGGGTGTNGAAACCAAGTCTGGTAGGCCACGAGTTAGAACCGATAAGGATGATTTTTCATTTGAAATTGCGGGTGTGATCAATATCAACTCGCCTCACTTTAACGGAAGTTTTGCGGTTTGCTTTGATAAAGATGTGTTTTTGAAACTGTATGAACAAATGGTCGGNGAAAGNTCTGAGACCATCACAAAAGAGATGGAAGACGCCGCGTCTGAAATTTTAAACATGGTGTATGGGACAGCAAAGACAGAGCTAAACCAGATGAAGTATGAGCTAGGGATGGTGATCCCGACCGTGCTCACCGGCGAAAAGGTTCGGTTGAGCTTTAAATCGCTTTCACAGACGTTAATCGTTCCTTTTGAATCTGGAGTCGGTGAGTTTCTGTTTTTAATTATCATCGAGCAGAATACGTAGGAGTCCTCATTGTCAGAAGTTGAAGGAAGTCATGTATTAGGCGTGGGGTTAACTGAAGAGCTAGTGCAACTAGCCAGTGACGCNGTTGGGGCNTCNGACGCCCTTAAGAAGATTACTTTTGANGAATTCGCAGAGACCTTCGATCAATTTAACGATGGGATGTATGACTTTATTATNGTNGGTGACAATATNGGTGAAGTTGACCCNTCTGAGGTGGCGCANTTGGGGNGAAATCAATGCCCGCAGACGCCGATTTTTTATGCCACTGGAAATAAGTTAGAGTATCGNCCGAAGGACTTCGTCAAAAACGGTTTTACAGAGGCCTTTTTTACGCCGATGGATAACAGTTTTTTGGTGNAGCGTATGCAGGCAAACCTTTCAAGCCGGCACCAGCGTCGCTATAAAAACATTCGTTTAATCGATATGCATGCTGATTCTGAGGTGGATTTTTCGACCTATGTATTCTTGCCGTTGAACAATAAGTACGTTCGTTTTTCCAATAAGAACGAAAAGTTCAGCCAGAAAAAGTTAGATAAACTGTCAAATCAGGAAATCAGTACGATCTATATTGATCAGGATGAACTTGAAAAGTTTTACGATTATACTGCCAGTAAGCTCTTAGAGCTTTCTGACGAAGCTAACCCAATGAGTGCCACGGAAAAGGAAGAAAAGCTTCAAACGGCCATTCGTGGGTTCTTTACGGATATTTTTGATGCCTCTATCAAAGCTGATTTTGATGCTGGAAAAGAGCTTTTGGGCACATGTCAGAATATCGTTTCGAGCTATGTTACCAAAGGGCAGGGCGACTTTTATGCCCAATTGATCGGAGCGATCGGGGGGCAACTGGGTGGCTATCAGCATTCGGCGACAGTTTCGACCATCGCAGCCTTGTTTGCCATAGGTATTGGCCACGAACGTCCTGAAGATATCGCGATGGCAGGTTTTTTACATGATATGTCTTTGGCTGAATTTACAGGGCAAGATAAGCCGGAAAGCGAATGGGATGACACTGAAAAAGAGCATTACAACGCTCATCCGTTGCGGACAGTGAATATGCTAAAGGAAAAGCGGATGGTTGTATCGGAGGACGTCGAGAAGGCCATCATGCAACACCACGAAAAATACAATGGCAAAGGTTTTCCAAAGCAGTTATCGGGTGAGCGGATATCGACCGATGCGCAGTTGCTGGCCTTGGCAGATAATTTTGATTATATGACCAGTCAGCGGCCAGGACANAAGCGCCTGTCGCCTCAAGAGGCTTTGGATGAAATTCAAAAGCAGGGGATTGTTGGNAGCTTCTTGCTTAACAAGGTTCGTAAGCTGCTACCAGGNTAGCTCGAGTGAGCCATAAAAGGGCCTGGCCGGCCCCTCTATGAAATGGAAAAGACTATTTGTTAGCTAGGTACTCGCTAACAGATTCTTTTGTCGCNTTCATGGCNTTTTCGCCTTTGCTCCAGTCAGCTGGGCAAACTTCACCGTTTTCTTCAAAATGTTGAAGAGCATCAACCATGCGAAGGGCTTCGTCCACGTTACGGCCAAGAGGAAGATCGTTAACGATTTGGTGACGAACGACNCCTTCTTTGTCGATCAAGAAAAGTGCACGGTAGGCGACGTTTCCTTCAGCAAGGACATCGTAGTCACGAGCGATGTTTCCGCCAACGTCAGCGAATAGTCCGTACTCAACGCCTTCGATTCCACCCTTGTCTTTCGGAGTGTTCAACCATGCNTGGTGAGAGAACTGGCTATCCACAGAGCAAGCCATAAGCTCGACACCGCGCTCTTTGAACTGGCTTAGGCGCTCTTGAAAAGCGTGAAGCTCAGTTGGGCAAACGAAGGTGAAATCAAGTGGGTAGAAGAACAAGCAAACATATTTTCCTTTAAAATCCGCAAGTGATACGGCTTCATGGATTTCGTCCTTCTGTACAAGTGGGGCAGTAAATTCAGGGGCTTTCTTACCGACTAAAACAGCCATTATGGTCTCCTTTTTTGTGATGGATATGAATTATGCCAAAGAATATGGATCTGTCTAGGCCTCTGGTGCAAAAGTCGAAGCCNGATTCAATGAGTCTTATGGTGATTCATCAAATTGAACAGTCTTTGGGGTTGGTGGGGGGATCACACAGAGGCTGACCAGTGCTTCAATAGCCACTGCACTTGGGCCTTTGCCACCGTCTTACCATCTTCGTCGATGATATGGGTTGTCAGAAATAAAGAGGCCCGGTCACCGTCCATCACNGGAAGGGTTGAGGGCTTTTCAGTCGTGGCTCGAACGATGCCTTTGATGTCTTCAAAACGCTCCAAGTTCAGTTTAAACAGCTCGTGGTCATAGTGGCTGGGTGAGTACAGCTTCATCGCGAAGACCTTCGAGCAAGACTCTGCAAGCTGAGCTAAATAGGCCGTTGAAGGGAAGCGGGCATCTCCCCGTAGGAAGCGGCGCTTTGTTGGGTTGGCTAAGACCACCGTCCTATCGTCGTTGATATCTTGAATTTGAAAGCCAAAGTCTTTTGCAAAGTCTTCGCTGAGTGGGCTCCATCGCTGAAGCAGNTAGTATTGNGCTTTCGGGCTGTTTAGCTTTTCGGTCAGCTTCAACCAATCGATACGGATCACTTTGATCCCTTTGTGGATTGCAGAATTTCTTTGAACCAATCTGTGGCGACAGCAAATCGCCCTTTGCGTTTAATCAGTTCTTCGTCCAAAGCGGCTTGCATCAGTTTTTGAATTTCAGAGGCCTTCTGCGATATATACTCGCGGTCTTGAAGACGGGACTTGTCACATTCGATTTGAATGGGCTTTAAAAAGATCATCGTCCACTTTGCCGGTAAAGGGATGATGTTCAAAGGCAGTGGTAGCAGAACATCTTTGAAAAATGTTTTTAGTTTGATTTGTCGCAGGTTTATATGGGTTTCTTCGGCGCCGATAATTAACGTGGGAACAATCGGCGCTCCTGTTGCTAAAGCCATTCGAATAAAGCCGCGTTTGAACTCTTGTAGTTCATAAGCCTTGGCGGATGGTTTGAAGTTGCCCTGTTCCCCTTCGGGGAAAATGATGACGAGGTGGTTTCGGTTGAGCTCACGGATTCCATTGTTGGTTGTGGCTTCGACATAGCCCATTTTATTTGCTGGAATCGATGTGGCTCGGGTTAGAAACCACAGGTGGTGAGTCAAAACGCGTGGCACACGATGGGCGAATCGAAAGATTTCGTGAGTTAACAGCATGGCATCAAAGCCAGCAAATCCCGAGTGATTAGGGCTAATAATCACGGGGCCCTGGCGTGGAATA
>NYZX01000152.1 GCA_002686065.1 Pseudobdellovibrionaceae bacterium
ATTCGAAGGTGTCCCCGGAGGAAAAAAAGCTGGTTCTTGAGGTTGTAGAGGCGGCTTTGAAGAAATGCGAAGCCGAGCGGCAACGGGAAGGTCGAGCCTTGAAAAAAGAGCTGACGANTAATATCGCTCAGCTTGAAAAGTTGGTCGAAAAAATTGATCAGCTACGGCAAAAGGCCAACGAGCAAATGCAAGTCCGACTTCAGGACCGTCTTAGTCGAGTCGACGAAAAGGTACATGTGGACCCACAGCGGATGGCACAGGAGGTGGTCCTTCAGATCGACCGAGTCGATATCAACGAAGAAATCGTTCGCCTGAAAGAGCACGCTAAACAGTTTCACAAACTGTTCAGCCAAACCAAAGAGCCAGTTGGACGAAAGCTTGATTTTTACACTCAAGAGCTTCTCAGAGAGGTGAACACCATTGGGTCAAAATCCCAGCTATCCAAGCAAACGGAATTCGTAGTAGACTGTAAGTCAATTATCGAACGTGTTCGCGAACAGGTGCAAAACATCGAATGAAGCCGACCGACCCGAAACTTATAATTCTTGTTGGGCCCTCTGGGGCTGGCAAATCTAGCTTTTTGACCAAAGCACTCGAGATCCATAGCGAGCTGGTCGATACAACGACCTATACAACTCGTGAAATTCGGGCAGGTGAGTCAGAGGGGCATCCCTATCACTTTGTCTCGACTGAAGATTTTGAGCGTCGGATTGAGGACGACTTTTTCGTCGAGCACGCGAGGGTTCACGATAACTATTATGGAACTCCGCATCACCAGATCGTCGATGCTCATCAGGCCGGCCAAGTTGTGATTATGGACGTCGATGTCCAAGGGGCCCGGACTTTCAAAGCCAAGTTTCCACGGGCTATCGCTGTCTTTATCCTGCCTCCCTCGGTCGAGGAGCTTCGTCGACGGATTCAGATTCGTGATCAGGGCAAAACACCGAACTTTGAGCTCCGTCTGGAGAATGCTGTGAAAGAAATACAGTGTGCCGAAGAGTTCGATTTTCAGGTCGTAAATGCCGACTTTGATACGGCCTTTCGAGAATTTCAGAAAATCATTGAAGAGTATTTAAAAACTGCGTAATTTAGCCCTTTTGCCGATGGTATTTTAGGAGGCTTTTGTGGCTCGAGTTACGGTTGAAGATTGCTTAGATAAGGTCGAAAATCGGTTTGCATTGGTTTTGCTTGTTTCAAAACGGGCCAAGCAGATCATGAAAGGTGACCAGCCAACCGTGAGCACGAAAAATAACAAAGTCGTCGTGACGTCTTTACGAGAAGTCGCCATTGGTAATGTTTACTTCGACATCAACGAAGATCAGGGCGGAAGCTTTATTTCTCAGGTTGAAGCTGCCTTAAAGGACTGAGGTCCGAAATCCATCCCGAATTGGGTAGATAATAAGCACTAGGGATAATACACTAGAGGCTGGGCGCAATGTGGCGAACCATTAGGATGGCTGATTTGACCGATGTCGGAAGCGATTAAAACAGAAAACATTGAAGAAAAAACTCCAGACACCATCGAGGATCTTGTCGCTTCCCTCGAGGGCGCCTATGCCCCTGAAGAGCTCGAGCGCTTAAAAAAGGCCTATGATTTCTCGGAGAAGGCTCACCAAGGGCAAATTCGCCGAAGTGGTGAGCCCTATATCTCTCATCCTTTAAGTGTTGCTGGCATTCTTGCTGGCTTAAAGCTGGATATGGCCACCGTGGTGACAGGGCTCCTTCACGACACGGTCGAAGATACCGACGTTACCCTGGATGATATCGAAAAGAATTTTGGCCCTGTGGTCCGTCACTTGGTTGACGGGGTGACTAAGATCTCCCAAATGCAGTTCAAGAACACCCATGAAAAGCAGGGTGAGAACATTCGTAAAATGATCGTTGCGATGGGAAAAGACGTTCGGGTTGTCTTGGTTAAGCTGGCTGACCGACTTCATAATATGCGGACGTTGAACCACATGCCGTACCGAAAACAGGCTCGGATCGCGCAAGAGACTCTTGATATTTACGCGCCCTTGGCTAGTCGCCTTGGTATCAACGCTGTTAAAATAGAATTAGAAGATCTTAGTTTTCGATACGCCTACCCAGACTTGTATTATGAGCTGGCACAAAAAGTGGCTCGTAAAAAGAAAGAACGTGAAAAATACATCGAAGATGTGATCCGTGTTCTTCATACCGAGATCGCTATGAAGACGGGGATTAAGTTTGATTTATCTGGTCGCCCGAAGCACTTGTATTCGATTTACAAAAAGATGCAGACACGTGGGATCGATTACGAACAGGTGTTTGATATTCTAGCCTTTCGTGTTCTCGTCGATACCATTCCTGATTGTTACGGTATCCTTGGGGTTGTGCATTCGTTGTGGAAGCCGATTCCTGGTCGCTTTAAGGACTTCGTGGCGATGCCCAAAGCCAACAACTACCAGTCACTACATACCACGGTTGTTGGGCCACAGGCCGAGCGGATCGAGGTTCAAATTCGTACTTTCGAAATGCATGAAATTGCCGAGCGAGGGATTGCGGCTCATTGGAGTTACAAAGAAGAGACTCGTGGCAGTGGCGATGTTGAAGATTCTGATGTGGCGAAGTTCAACTGGTTGCGCGAGCTGGTTTCGATGCACCAGCAAACTCAAAGTTCTGATGAGTTTCTAGAAAACGTCAAATCGGACCTATTCGAGTCCGAAATCTATGTGTTTACACCGAAGGGGGATGTTAAAGAATTCCCCGAAGGGGCAACCCCTATCGACTTTGCATACTCCATTCATACAGACCTGGGTTCACGTATTGTAGCAGGTCGTGTAAATGGAAAGCTTGTTTCGCTAAAGCACCGACTTCAAAATGGCGACTCGGTCGAGGTGATTACCTCGAAAAACCAGACGCCCTCCAAAGACTGGCTGAACTACACGGTTACATCGAAGGCGCGTTCGAAGATCCGAACTTTTGTTAAAACCGAGCAGCGTGAGCGATCTCGTGACCTTGGTGAAGAGATGGTCGAGAAGAGTTTTCGGAAAGCCGGAGCAAATGCTCAGAAGTACCTGCAAGGGCATGAGTTTGATAAGTTCTTGAAGGATACAGGCTGTAACTCGATTGAAGATCTTTATGTTCGGGTGGGTTACGGAAAGGTGACTCCGAAATCTGTGGTGGAACGCCTGCTTCCTGAACCGGAAGAAGANAAGCCAAGTGTTAGCCAGGAAGACAAAAATATTCTTCAAAAGATTTTTGATTCTGCTGCTAAGAAGAAAAAGAAAAGCTCGAGCCTTGTCGAGGTCGATGGGATGAGTAATGTGATGGTGCACTTTGCAAAATGTTGCCATCCGATCCCAGGCGATCCCATCCTAGGGTTTATCACCTTGGGTCGCGGGATTGTTATTCACCGTGCCGATTGCTCGAAAAGCTATGAGTTCGATCCTGAGCGCTTGATTGATGTGACCTGGTCTGGGTCTTTGAACGATAAGCAGGGACAGAATGTGCGTGTCCGTGTTCTTAGTGGGGACGTGCCCGGTCTTCTTAGGCAGATGACTGAGGTGTTTTCTGCGACAGGCGTGAATATTCAGCACGCGGATATTCGAACGACAAAGGACGACAAGGCCATTTCAGTCTTTGACGTTCAGGTCCGGGATACTCAGCACCTTGCCGACACCATGGAGGCCCTAAACAAGTTGAAGGGTGTACTTGGTGTAACTCGGATGACGAAACACTAGCTTATATTTAATGGTCTAGGTTTCGATCAATTCCGAACACTACAGCTGGCTCGGGTACTTTACTGCAAGCTGTTTGATCTAAACTATCCTAATGCAACCGTGGGGTGTTTAATTTGATCGATGGCCAAAACGAAACCGTGAAAAACTGCATTGATTATTCACCGGCTATCCGCGGCGTTGTCTCTGTGACGTCCGAACAGGAGATCAAAGAGCTTCTGTATGAGGCAAATGCCCAGGGGTTTTCCGTTTATCCATATTCCAGGGGAAACAACTGGGGGTATGGTGCTAAAGCCCCTATTTCATCAAATAGTGTCCTTCTTGATCTTAGTGCGATGAACGAGATCTCAGGTTATGACGATCAGCTTGGTATAGTGACCGTCCAGCCCGGGGTGACCTATCAACAGCTGAACCACTACTTGTCAAGTCAGTCTAGTCAATGGCTTACGCCTGTTCATGGCGGAGGGCCTGAGTGTAGTGTTCTTGGAAACATACTTGAGCGTGGGTTTGGGCTGACCCCAATTGAGGACCACTTTGGTGCAGCACGAAGTTTTCGTTGCTTGTTGCCCGATGGGAGCCTGTATCAGTCCAAATTGACCAGTATGGGGCTTGGTGGGATTGATCAGGCTGGAAAGTGGGGGATCGGTCCTTACCTTGATGGTTTGTTTACACAATCCAACTTTGGGGTTGTGACCCAGGTCACGCTTCAGCTAGCACCAAACCCGCAGTCCATTGCCATGTTCCGTGCGGGACTTCAGCAATCTGATTTACCAAAAGCTATTGCAGCTGTTCGTGAGCTACAAAAAGATTTTCGCGGTGTTTTGGGTGGGGTCAACCTGTTGAATCAGGCGCGGGTCGTTTCGATGTTTACCTCTTATCCTTCCGAAAAGGCCATGAATAATCAGCCGTTGACGAAGCTAGAAATCGAGGGGCTTTCAGAGTCCTTGATGGCTCCGGACTGGACGATCATCGGAAGCCTTTATGGGCCAAAACCGGTGGTAAAAGCGGTTTCAAAGCTGGTTCAAAAACGACTGAAAGAGGTCTGTGGTTCTTATCAATATATTGATGAATCCAGGCTCGATATGGCTCAAAAGCTGTTTAACGTTCTTCCGAATCGTTGGTTTTCAGGGTACAGGCAGCAGTTATCTGCCGTTCATGAAGCCTTCCAAATTTTTCGGGGCACGCCAAAAAACACGGCATTGAATTTAGCCTATTGGGTTCGTAACCCTCAGTTGCCTAAGACGTTCCGACCGGATGCTGATGACTGTGGACTGATTTGGTATTCGCCACTGATTGAAATGCGTGCAGAACGTGTCTCTCAATTTTGCCAGTCTATGGAGCATCTTAGTCAGCAGTATGGCCAAAACAATTTGATCACTTTGACCTGCTTTGATTCTTCGATGTTTGAAGCGACGGTGCCGATTCTTTATAACAAAACCGTCGAAGGGGCGTCTAAGGCAGCTCGTGACTTTTTTCTTCAGGCGCTAGCTGAAAATCGAAAGCTTGGCTTTCATCCGTACCGTCTTCCGATATTTGCGATGGAGCCGATTTACAATGCAAGTGGGGATGGGCTTGAGGATCGGATCAAGCGGGCGCTAGATCCGAATAGAGTCATCGCTCCGGGGCGATATGTTAAATAGAGCCCTGTTACTCTGGGGCTCAGGGGTGCATGCGGTACCGCTCCCAATTGAAGAAGTCATCAAGGGTCCGGTCGTGGACGCCTATAGAATTAAGAAACAATCGAAACATCCGGCGATCGTAGCTTCTAATTTCTTTACTTAAAATCAAAGCATTCAGTCGACGGATACTGACGGGGTCCACGACTCTGGACCTTGGGTCCTTAAGGATCAGCCAAAAAGCTCCAATATGAATGATCGCTGCGACTTGGTTATGGAAGTCCATCTGATTAAAAATAAGCTCATCTATTATGACATGCGAGATGGTTTCTCCGCCGTCAATTTCGGCCGAGAACACAAAATGAGCAAATGTTGCTTGCTGGCAGTTTAGGGGTTGAATAATGGTCTCTGCAGGTAGGCCATGAAGGGAAACCTCATCTGTTTGTACGGTTTTGACAGCGCCCAGTTTCATAGCGAGGATGGCGCCGACCATGGTGATATAGCTATCGAAGTCGAGGTCACGAACTTTTGATTCGATGATCTGAATTGCGGCGTCGAAAACGGTGTCATCTGATCGATGACCCAGAGCCTCTAGCTCGAAGTCGTATTGCTCGTGGAGTTCGTAGATATCAAGTAGCGTGTTGTCGTAGATCTCGGATGGGCACTGCAGCACTTTAGCTGACTTTAGGAAGAGATCCTGTTGCTTTATAAAGCGTTCAGCTCGGGCCTGAGGTAAGGCTAAAAAAAAGTATAGAAATACGAGGGGTAAGTAGGCCAGCTTCAATTGACCGACTCCGGTGGTGAGCTTTGATCTTGCGATTGGCTGTAGGCAATGGGAAAAGCCTGAAGGTTCATGGCGTACAAACAGTCGTTCTCCTGGGTATCACGAAGCGGTTTGATTTCGTCAGTAAAGTCTTGAACGAACTTACGGATTCGGTCGTTGATGAGGTTACGGTTGGCCCGAGACATGGGGAAAATCAGATTGTATAAAAATCGATGATCAACATCGACCTGAGTGACCGATTGTTTAGCTAGATCAATAAAATCAAGGTGGTACTTTTGAATATCTTCCGATTTAAAGTCATAGAAGAAAGAAATCTTTTCCTTGATGGGCTGGTAGAAGCCTTCGTGGACTTCAAGCAAGTCGTAACGCACGAATAACTTAATGGTTTCATGGATGGCTTCAGGGGCCAGCTCTGGAAAATGAGCCAAGACCTGGTCTGTTGACTGAATCTTCTCGATAAAGAAAAGGTTCCAGATCGCCAGGTGGTACCATTTGCAAATCTTTGTAAATGTCGTGAAGTTCAGGTTTTCGTGCTTTGATGTGTCGACAGTTTGCCGAAGTTTAACGGCCATAGTTGATCTATCTGGGCGAATCAAACCAATAAGGTAAGCCTTCTCATCCTCTGAAAAATTCAATCGATCGGCGATTTTGGCGGCCGAACGGGCTGAAAGGTTTCCTTTGTTGCTAAGGATTTCACTGAGGCGTGACGGGCTGATCCCAAGGTCCCGGCTGAAAGCCCTTAGAGTATAGGACGGGTTTCGGTTATTTCGTTCCTCAAGGACCCGGCCTAGATACTCTTTGTAGTCATCAAAGTTAAAGATTTTCATTGGTGTTCTTACTTTGTGAGTTCCGCTAGGCGCTGCCGAAGGGTCTCAATGTCTGCCGAGTCGCTTTCGTCAGATAGTAGCCACCTGTTGATTCGTCGGATTTTAGTTGAGGTAGGCATCGTTCGGCTTCCGCGAAAACGATACAATATCTCGTGAAGTTTCAAGGCTTCCTTGGTGGCCTTGTCTAGGTGTGGCCAGTATTTTTCGTTCAAAAAGTAATGTTTGAAGCCGGGGCTGTCGACTTGTGATTGCACGGCGAAAGTGACGAGCTCACAACCTCGGCGATTGAGCAAGTGGCCTGTGTCAGCTGGCTGAAGAAGCTGGCTATCAGGCACAAGCTTTGACTCTGAGATAAACGAGTCGTACCAGCCTTTAATTTGGTTATAGTGCCAAACGGGCAGACTAGCCTTCAACAAGGTGTCGATCACTCGTTGAACCTTTTCGGTCGGATTTGAATAAAGTTGTTTGTATGTGAATTGGTTGAGTTTTCGGCCCTCAAACACATCTAGAAGCTCGAATTCCCAGTATTCTGGCGTGGATGCACCCTGAGAACAGACAAAGCCAAATCCGCCATTTCCGACGGCGCTTTCGGCAAAGGCCATTGATGACGCTACGGTAAAGGCAGCCACTGCTGCCGATATAATCAACTTGATTTTCATTCCCCACCCCTGTGAAATCTCATCTAGCCTTAGCAAAAATGTTCAAATTGCGCCAGCTGAATCCCGAGATTGGTATTTTTAGTCCGATTCCGTGGAAAGCCCTTGATTAGGGTGTGTCCTGGTGGTTCTATGCTCCATTTTGCCCTTTTCGGGCCCGTCTCTGGAGGATTGCTATGGCAATAAGCCAAATGTTGGATCAGCTCAGTCGTCACCTTCAGGACCTTCAAAAAAAGTTGATCGACACGCATAAGGAGCTCCACGAAAAACAGCAGGGGGCGACTTTGACCCCCTATCAAATGTTGGACCTTCTGCAGAACTCCGAGAAGTTCTCTTGGATGCAGCCAATGACCACTCTAATCGTTGAAATTGACACCCTGGTTGACGATAAAAATTTAGATCCGAACTCTCAGCATCTACAACAGTTCATTGCTCGGACACGAAGTTTGGTTTTTGATGGGGTGGATAAAGCTTTTAAGGATGCTTTTGAAGAGGGGAGCGCCGTTAATGCGGAACTGCTCGAGTCGCATCAACGGCTGTCCTACTTTTTAGAATCGATACCCGATACCCGCTCTTAGTAAGCCTAAGGATGTGGCCGTTACGTTGTCAGAGGGTGGGTAGATCCCGTAGTCAAATTGAATAGGGATAACGAGCTTGTCGCTGTATTGGTAGTCTATGCCGAAAGCAGGACCGTAGATATTCGTCGTCGAAATGGCGTCATTGTCCAACGCGTTCGTTTCGCTCGAACTAGGTAAGTAAATACCGAAGCTAAATCCTGCCCATGGGTTCCATTTTCCCGGAGAAAAATTGTAACGGGCAAGAGCGTCCAGTGTGATGTAGTTGATCGTCACTTCGCGAGAATCACCGACCGAATCGTTCCCTGAAACTTCAAAGGCTTGAAGCCCCGCCATGACCCGAACACCAAGATTCTGGTTGATCGCGATGTCCCCGTAACCTTTGAAACTAATACTGCTTCCACTGAGCGAGTAAGACTGGTTCGATTCCTCGATATCCATAGTGTTGTTTGTGTAACCAACCATGGCTCCAAGTGTCAGCTTTAGCTTTTTTGGGCCTTTAGAGCGCGGGTTCTCGAAGGCCTCTTCCGGGTTGTCTCCGGCAACGGGGTCTTGGCCCGCTTTTGCAACGTTTTGCTTCTGTTTTCCTTGAGTTGGCTTTTTACCCTTTCGTTTCACGACGCGAGCTAAAAAGCCTTTTTTCGCTTTACCCTTAAGCTTTGCAAATCCACGTTTGCCCTTGATGCCGATGATTTTAATCAGTCCGACACCTTTTTTGTTCGCATCATAGACCCGAAGGATGTCGCCTTTCTTAACAGACGTGCCATCGAACTGAACGATCACTTTATTGCCTCGAACGGCGTAGATCTTTGTTGCTGCAAGCGAGCTAGGTAGGTAGCTGAAGAAGGCAAATAAAAGCGCAAAAAGAAAGGGGGCCTTTATGGTTCTTTGCGAGGTCATGATGAGGGCTCCTAGTTGTGATAAAACTCAGTGTGAAGGGTTTCT
>NYZX01000153.1 GCA_002686065.1 Pseudobdellovibrionaceae bacterium
AGCGGGCCTTTTGTTGTAATCAGTACAAATACTGTCCATTCAATTTACACAAACTGCTTCCCAGATAGACAGATAGCCTTCCGATCACGAAACTCCAATTTGAGTCCACGAAACAAAGGGGTTAGTGAATGTCTCACAACAATTCGTTAAAATCTTTCGTTATAGCTGTCGCCGTCTTGGCTGCATCCTTTACGATGGTTCTTCCTCAAAAGGCCGAAGCCATTATTCTGGCATCAATGAATCACCGCCATCGCGGCTATTACTACTACGACCCAAGCGCGATGTTTTTGTGCATCTTGGTATTTCCGATCTGCTTTTTAGATGAAGATGGTACAGGCGCTTCGATTCAGGCTGACAAGGCAACACTTGAAGCCAACCTCTATTCTCCGGATCAAGTAACTCGCATTCTGGCTAACCAGAACGCCATTCAATCTCACTTTCAAAGCTCCGGCCAGTACTTGGTTGTTCAGCCTGGTGACACGGCTGAATCAGTGATCCAACACATCCAAGCGCAAGGTGTCGAAGTCAACGCTGACTACGCCGATTATCTTCACGACCGGATTGCTGAATAGTGAAAGGCCGCCTTCATCGCGGCCGACCCGTCGCGATGGCCGCCGTCATCGGCCTCTTTGTATGCTCGGTCACACCAGCCTTAGCTTCTTTGAAGCAAGGCCTGTGTGTTCTGGTCCATGAACACCCGGATCATCAGACATCAAAAGATGCTCGATCTGTGTTTGGCAACGAGGCTCTTCGTCGAGGCTGGCAACCCGATCAAATTCGAATCCATATTCCGGCACAACCACATGATCTTTTGTCTTGTTACACCGACCCAAATATAACTGAAATCGTGTTTGTCGCTCATTCTCAGGTTCGCCCTGAAAACCCGCAGTACGCGGACTTCCTAGCTCTAATTCAAGCGGACCAGACCTATTTAAAAAGTTTGATTAGCGAAATGGCCTATGGGCTGCAGAAACTGGCCACAGAACTTCAAGACCAGTCTTACTCAAGATTCCCCCGATACCAGGCGAATGATTTCGAAGCTGACTCCACGCTAAACTTCAAGCAGGTCAAAAGAACTCTTCGCAGGAAAAGCCTTTATTGTAGAACAACGACCCGAGGCCCTCGCTATAAATTTAGCCCCAATGCACAGCTTCGCCAGTTCTGTGACTTAGTCCGAATGCGAGATCATGCCGTGGAAGGCTTGCAGACAGGGGCGGCTCGTTATCGGTTTGTACCCTATTTAGATCGAGTATTTAAAATATTGGGTTCAAAGCCAACTCGTGTCAGGCGAATTCGATTTGCTGGATGTGAGATGGAGAAGGTTTTTGAGCGCTACCCAAGCCTGAAAGCCACGCTTGAATCAGCAAATATCGAAGTGGACCAGGCGCCCATCAGTCGCTGGGCGCAGTTCTGGACCGGCGAAGACCTCGTATCAATCAGTAACAAGTCTTGGCTTAGAAAAAGCCTATTTATCGATTGATCCCAGCACTCGTTGCATAAAATCGTTCAAAGCCTGTCGCTTTTCAGCTCCGTTCTGAATCGAGTTATGCACTTCAAGAGCTCCGGCAAGGTTCGATATAAGCTCACCGATCGTATCTAGCTCTTCATCTTTCAAGCCACGGGCCTGAGACATATGCTCAAGCACCGCCAAAGTGTGATCGATATGGTCCACCGAGTTTTCCTCGATATATTCAACCGCCGTTTTAATGATTGGCAATTTCATCGATCAGCTCCTGAATCTTTTCAACCTTGTTTCCTTCGGTTTGTTTAATCAACTTTCCACCTTTGAAAGCTGCGAAGGTCGGTAAATTTTTAATTTCTGCAAGCTCACGGGTCCCAGGAAGCTTTTCCGCATCCGCGTACACAAACTGAATACTTTGGTTTTCTTCAGATAGCTTTCTGAACTTTGGCTTGATAATCCGGCAGTTCCCGCACCAACCAGCTCCGTATTGAACAATGACCTGGTCGTGCTCTTTGATAAAATCCTGTAGGGTGTCTGTTTCTAAATCAATCATTCATATCCTCCCGTAAACCAGGCCCTATCCTGCCTTAGACAGGACCTTATGGCCAATATAAAGGCTCTATTTTATGATAGCTATTAACTATCATTTGAAATACTCTAACTGTTACAGGCTGTTGGGAGGCTTTAATGATTACCATGACTCAAATCGAATATATTCTGGCTGTGGACCGACTGCGCCATTTTGGTCGGGCTGCCGAGGCCTGCAACGTCAGTCAGCCATCCCTATCGGCCCAAATCCAAAAAGCGGAAGACCTTATTGAGTTCCCTATCTTTGACCGTTCTAAAAAGCCCATCAAAGTCACAGACCAAGGGCAACGATTTATTGATCAAGCCAAACAGGTTCTTACGGAACACAAAAAGCTTATCCAGCTATCAGAAAACACCACCGAACCAACCGGGCAGTTCAAACTAGGAGTCATTCCAACGCTGTCGTCATATGTCATCCCTTTATTCATCGAAAGCTTTTCAAAGCGCTACCCAAAGGTAAAGCTTCGAATCAACGAACACAAAACTGAAGATATCGTCCAGCTTTTACGGGACGATCAACTTGATGCTGGCCTATTGGTTACCCCACTTAACGAACCAAAAGTTGCAGAACGCAGACTGTTTCTTGAGCCCTTCTACGCCTTTGTTTCGAACGATCACCCTTTGTTTTCGCGAAAACGAATCAAAGAGACTGATTTAGACGAAAACTCGGTTTGGCTTTTAGATGAGGGACATTGCTTTCGCGACCAAGTCATTCGGGTTTGCTCGCTAACAAACCGCCACCCTGTTTTAGAAAACGTTCAGTTTGAAAGTGGTAGCTTACAAACTTTGGTTCACCTCATTCGTCGTGGACGTGGCTATACCCTACTTCCCTACCTAGCGACTCAAGACCTCACCTCTAAAGAACGCCAAACAAACCTAAAGCCGTTCCAAAAGCCCGTTCCCACACGGGAGGTCAGCTTGGTGTTCAGCCGGTCTGTCTTAAAAACCCGAATCATCGACGCCCTCGAAGACGAAATCTTAAAAAACCTCCCGAAGTCCCTAAAAGACATCAACGAGTCCGGCTCAGAAATCATCGACATCTAACACACCCAGTCTCGCCTAAGTGATACGTCACTTATCCGAGACCGGCTGCGTTGTGATTGTGTTTTAGAGTTATAAAAATAGCGTGATGTAGGCGCTTAACGAAAAAATATCGTATTTTTTGGGTTCGCCCAGGACGTAGAGGTAGCTGGCTTCGAAACCAAAACCAATCGTCGTCGTAGCCATCAAGTCTAGGCCACCAAAAATTCCGAAGGTTTCTTCGTTTTCGGTCGCTTTTTGACCGGTTTCGCTAAGGACCTCTTCCTCGTAAACCAAACCGGCACGAGCCCCATAGTAGAAGCCTTCAAAGACATCATTTAAATGATAGCTGATCTCCCCCAGGATGGGCTGAACTTTAGAATCAACTAAATCGCCATAAGATAAAATCTCTGACTGATAAAAAAAGGTCGCGGCACCTAAGCGAATCTGCGACCCTAGAAACAGACCTCCCCGCGCACCAAAGCTCCATTCGCGGTCGAAGTTCGGCAAGCTCGGGTCCACGGACCCAAACAGCAAACTGGCGTAAGTGCCACCAACCACAGCCGTACCACCATCCTGAGCCCGAAGATCAGAGGACGCACCCATCAAAACAAAAAAAGCCAGAGCAACTAAGCACTGGCTTTTTTGAAAATAAAGCTTCGATAAACGAGGCATTATTCGGCGATCAACTTCTTGTATTCAGGAGCACGCATCAAGTTTGCAAGCTCTTTTTCCGTGTCCATTTCGATGCGGATCAGCCACCCGTTGTTCATTGGATCATCGTTAAGAATTCCAGGCGATTCATTCAAAGCTTCGTTCACTTCAATGACTGTTCCAGAAACTGGAGCCATTAAATCACTGACCGCTTTTACGCTTTCAACCACACCAAAACCATCATTTTGTGTGACCTTTTGGCCTTCTTCAGGAAGCTCGACATAAACGATCTCACCCAAAGAATGTTGCGCGTACTCGGTGATTCCAACAGTGACGATATTCTCGTCGACCTGGGCCCACTCGTGATCTTTAGTGTAGTAGTTTTCTTCAGGGACACGAAAGTTAGCCATGTGCTCTCCTCATCGTTTCAAAAAGGGGGTCTTTACAACTTCTGCTGCAACCCTACGGTTTCTAATATCAATAAAAATTTGCTGGCCGACTTCGGCCTGAGTGGCTTGAACATACCCTATTCCCAGGTTTTCGTTCAAGCTTGGGGATGGACATCCGCTGGTGACAAGCCCAATTTCAGCACCCTGCTGATCAACAATCCTGTAACCATGACGTGCGATTCCACGCTCGGTCATTTTAAAACCAACCAATTTTCTCTTAAGCCCATCTTGCTTCGCAGTAAGCACGATATCCTTCGACAAAAAGTCTTTGTCTTTAGGTTTTACAACCCAACCCAACCCAGCCTCGTAGGGATTTGTTTCGTCGTCGATCTCGTGACCGTATAGGCTCATTTTCATTTCTGTGCGAAGCGTATCACGGGCCCCAAGCCCACAAGCCTGAACTCCGAATGGCTCACCTAGGCTAAGCAACTGCTGCCACAACCCGACCGCCGCCTCAACGGGCACGAAAATCTCCGCTCCGTCCTCGCCTGTATAGCCTGTACGTGCAACCAGACATTCAGCCCCTTGAAACTGAAAGGGCCGAAACTTAAATCGGCCGACCTTTTGATCAAAATCAACGTCAAAAACTTTTGATAACAGCTGAACGCCTTTCGGACCTTGAACAGCTATCTGGGCCCACTGATCACTTTCATTGGTGACGTCAGCCCCTTGCGAATGCTTGGAGATCCACTGAAAGTCCTTTTCGACATTCGAAGCGTTGGCACAAACCAGATAGTTCAACTTGGGCTCGATACAATAGATGATCAAGTCATCCACGATCCCGCCCTTGTCATTCATTAAAAGTGTGTAGTGGGCTTCACCAGCCTTCAACTTAGCGACATGGTTCGTCGTCAACCACTCCAAACAGTCCAAGGCCTTCTCACCACGGACAAAAATCTCGCCCATATGTGAAACGTCAAACAAACCCACCGCGCTACGAACACAATCGTGCTCTTCACGCAGCCCCTTGTACTGAACAGGCATAGCCCAACCAGCGAATTCGACCATTCGTGCACCTAGCTTTAGATGCTCGTCATAAAGTGGCGTTTTTTTCATTTCTGACATGCCCCGAGTTATTGCACAGATCACAGCCCCGCGTCCACCGTGATTCCGGAGGAAATGCGGTCATTTCAAGGATTTAAAGCCGGTTTCAGCGGCTTTGCGCTAATTTTAAGCAGTTTTGCAAAAGCATCGTTATGGTCATCGGACCAACTCCGCCCGGAACCGGAGTCGCGGCGGCCACATGGCCATCAAGCTCTTCAAACCGAACATCTCCACATAATTTTGCTTTGCCAGAATCGCCAATGATTCGGTGGATTCCCACATCGATAACAACGGCACCTTTTTTGAAATCATCCTTACCAAACATTCGCGCCTGCCCCGCCGCCAAAACGACGATATCCGCCTGGCTGGTGTACTGGCGTAAATCCTTGGTTTTCGAGTGGCAGACCGTGACCGTAGCGTTGGCCTGAACAAGTAACTCGGCCATGGGCTTACCGACAATCTGCGAGCGCCCAACAACCACAGCGGACGCCCCCGCCACCGGCACCTGATAATGCTCAAGGATCTTCATGACCCCATGAGGTGTNCAGGCAATCGCCCGCGGCCGCCCCGACACAAGTAGCCCCAAGTTTTGATAGTGAAGACCGTCGACGTCTTTTTCAGGAAGAATATGATCCAGGATAACTGTTTTATTCAGCCCCTGTGGCAAGGGTAACTGAACCAAAATCCCGTGGACCAACGGATCTTCGTTAAGCTGTGTAATCAACTTCAAAACTTCTGTTTGTTCGACCTCTTCCGGAAGGCGAAACTCAAAAGAGGTCATCCCGGTGTTTTCGCAGGCCTTTACTTTATTTTTTACATAGACATGGCTGGCCGGATCGTCGCCGACCAGAATCACAGCCAGACCGGGGACAACCCCTTGCTGCTTTAGCTGCTGAACATCCTGTTTGATCTGAGCCTGAACCGATTTGGCGACAGCTTTACCGTCAAGTACCTGCATAGTTGGGATCCTTTTTCGTGGTTCGACCTGGTTATAGGACGAAATGGACCTATTTTAAACCCGAAAGCTTGGTGATGCGCCCTGATTGACCCAGGTTTGACGCCCTGATAAATTGAGGACCTTGTTTTTATCCCATCGGAGGCCCCATGGCTGGCAAAGTGAAACTTTCACAAGACGGTTCGATCAACTTCACAAAATCGGACAATATTCCAACCAGCCAAAAGAAGTTCCGTCAAAGCCCTGAAATCGAAGGGTTTTACCGCTTTGTTTACGAAAACGACCTTCAAAAAGAAGCCTACGACATCCTAACCAGAATCGCTATGGAACGAAAACAGGCCAAAGGCGGAAAAAAGAAAGCCGCTAAAAAATAAGCGAGCTCTTTTAAGCGCGACTTTCACCCTTTCCAACACATCTGACCATTCCGACAAACGGCGGACAAGAGCCGGACACAAACCCTGTGCCGCGATTGAGTACTGGTTTATGGCTTGGCCACGATGATGCATTCGACCTCCTCAACTAGGAGGCCCTATGTCGAACCCCTTTCAAAATGAAAAAGGCCAAGGCTTAATCGAATACCTTATTTTAGTTGCACTTATGGGTGTCGCCACCATCAGCGTGGTGAAGCTCTTGCAGCGAACCGTGAACACCAATATGGCAAACTCGATTAAGGCTCTTCAGGGGGACACCTCCGGCCGAGCCCAACACGAGCGCGTTCAAAACAACGACTTCAAAAAGCGCGACTTCAGTAGCTTCATGAACGGAGCGATCAACCCAAGACAAAGCTCTAATGACTAAAGTTGCGATCAGAACGCCGTTCAATCGACCACACCAGCTGCAGCCATCCATCGGCACCTACCCTGCCTGGCTGTGTTGCTCTGGCCAAAGCCTGATCGAGTTCAGCTTACTAACAGGGATTTGTTTTTTGGTTGCAAGCGTGCTGACGCTGGTGACTTGGATCTATGCAACCGACTTGCTGATCGAACAGGCCTGCTACCGATCCTTACTTTGCTTAAGCGAAAACCGGAGGGTCAGCGATTGTAAATCCCTGCTAAACCGACGACTCGACCAACTTCCCATGATCCAGATCGATAAGACAACCCTGCTTCGAAGAAGAACTTACTGGCAAGCAACTGTGCAATGGACTTTGCCCCCGGGCCTACTGAAACAGAAACCGACACCTTTTCAGAGGACGTACCGGATGCAGCGTAGCCAACTTGAATCCGAACGAAGAATGCGACGATGGCTTTTCTAATCGGACTACTTCCTATAACCATTTCGATGCTGATTTTGGTTCCCGGCATTTCCAGTATCGCAAGCGTCTACAATGCTTCGGACATGGCTTGCCGAAAACAAGTGCTTCGACACCAGATGGAACAAAGCCAGTACCTTGATAACCTACTTAAATTAAACCCTCGTGCTCGCCAACTACACCGACGCCTTCAGCTAGCTGTGGCTGATGTGGCCCTCGGAATTCCCGGGTCACAAGTCCGCCTTATGAAGGTTCTTTCCCAGTCCAAATCCCATGCCCTCAAACAAAAGACGATTCTTCAAAGTAGCCGCCTTCATCATCAACAATCGAAGGCCTTTTCGGAATCCCACTATCGCCGGGCTCTTCGATCGGTCGCAAACCTCCAGCGTCACAGCTTTTCTGGACGCACAGGAGGACTTCCCGTTAAAGCACGTCCTCCCTTTGCGCTAACACCAACCTATGTCGCCCCACTCAACTTCACGCAACAGCAAAAAGTGAAGGTGACTTGGGCGACCCGTCCGTCCCATTGGCTGACCGATCTACTACGGCCTCTATTTCAACAAGTCGACTTGGTCGCATTTATAAGTGGGCCCGTCCGAGGCCAATGCTCGGCATCGCTTCGAAAAGTGAACGGGCGCTGGCGTCCAAGGTTGGTTTCAACATGAAACAACATGGCTGCCAGAAGGGGCAAATTTTGATTGAGGTCGCACTAGTCCTGACCACGCTGATCGTACTTATCATTTTGCACGCTCCAAAACTTAACACTGCTTACAGGGGGTTTTATGAGTCACACCGATTTAAAACAGTGGTTATTCCGTAAAGCCGATCGTTCCAACCCAATAGACAACCCAAAAATCTACTACGCTACGACGGCCATCTTGCTGATTTTTCTTGGCTTAACATTTTGGAAAAAACCAAAAATCGAAGGCACCTCCGTCAATCAAGAGGTCGCTGAAAGCTTAGACCTGCTTATTCCCAAAGGGATGACCGCATACCCAATCCCGCTTGAAAATGCGGAAGCCCTAACTGGAATGGTGCAAGACTTCGTTGTCGTGGATCTGTACTCGGCTAGCTCTAACCCACCGACACGAAAACTGGCCTCGTCTGTGCGACTGATTCGCGCCCCCTACGCGACAGACCAGTTCGTCGCTCTACTTCCCAGCGATAAAGTCGGCGCTTTACTTGAAGGCCAAGACCTATTTAGAGCCCTTATTGTCCCTCGGGCTGCGCCGGCCACAGAGATCGAATCATCCAGACCGGATAAACCATCAAATTTCAAACGAAGAATCATTTCGGGAGGCCCAGAATGAAATTACCTTTAGTCTTTTTTCTGCTTGTTAGTTCACCCATTAAAGCCCAGTCGGAGACTCTTATCCAAAGCCAAAACCTAACGACTGTGGACTACCAGGCTCTGCTGCAAACTGGAAAATACAAATCTTATGTTACGTATTTATTAGCCAAGCGAACCCAACCCGACCCCAAGTTACACGAAACGTTTTTGCAAGCCCAAAGTGACTTCGCGCAAGGGCGATTCCGACAAGCTCGATCTGGCTACGAACACATTATCGCGACCTCAAAGACTCGGCATTTTAATAAAAGCGAGCGTCGTCGGGTTTTTCACAGCTACCTACGGCTGGCAGACATCCAAACCAGTGAGCTTGAAAAGTTGAACCTGCTACAGCAGGGCTGGAACTACACCAAAGAGTTTCCAAAAGACATCGAACAGTACTCGAGCTATAGCCATATGATCCCAAGGCTTCACAACAGGAAGCTGTGGGATTTGCAAAATGGGATGGACTCATTGGATGTCGACATAGTGCTTATTAACGGCCAAAGTTTTCAACCAAACCAAAGCATTCCCATCTACTCTGACCATGTTGTCATTAGCCTGATATCCAACAAATTTCAGCCGATTGACACCTCGACACCAACACTCGAACTCGAATCAATGGTGTTCGAGCCATCGCCTCTAGCACAAGGAAGCTGCGATGGGTTTGAAGCTTTCGTTCAACCAGAAAGCCAACCTTTGCACATTGCTTTTTCGAAGGACTGCATTCACCCCATCAAGCAAGCCCGAAGGTTAAACCTAAACCCTGATGGCCTCTTAAAGCAGGCGGATGCTAAACCGGATCTACTAAGCCAGGTAACGACCCAAAAGCCCTTTTACCAAAGGCCTTGGTTTTGGGGACTTATTGGCGCAGCTGTAGCCGCCGTGGTCATTCACAAACAAAACGATGAGGCCCCAACAAGAACCGTGGTCACACCGACGCATCGATAACTAAACCTTGCCCAAGGAAGTCCATTTTTGTTACCTGACCTTGATCATCAAATTGCGTTCGACAGTCATCATCGATCGGGTAACTTTGGAATTGAACCACCGGCTTTTTGGGCGAAGGTAAACCCTCCTGAGCTGCTTGAACAACGGCCTGTTGGTTGACCAACACGCCGGTCGGCTCGATAGGTTCGTCACTGCCAAAAAAAACGGGGCTTCCCTGTTTTTCTAAATCTGCCCATCGAAACAACCGCGGATACAAATCACCCAGTTTATCGCGCAACCAGCGTCGGTCGCTTAAGAAATGGCAAGGCTGCATATGGCAAACAACATCTAGTTTCGAAATCAACTTTAGGCTTTCATCTGATAACAGTTGAGCATGCTCAAGGTGTAGTCGCCCACGAAGACCTTGATCAAAAAGCTTGTTTGCAACCCGTAGAACCTCAAAGCTAGCCTGATCACCAATACAATGAACAGCGATGTCAAAGTCCTCATCCCAACTGCGACGAATGAACTCGGCCAGCTGAGGCTCACTTAAAATCCGTAAGCCCGATTTTCCGGTCTCTTTATAAGGTTTCGAAAGCAAAGCACCATTCGAGCCCAGTGCGCCATCATAAAAAACCTTCAACCCTTGAGGTCGCAGCAGTCGGCTTTTATCTTTTCTTGCAGCCAAGGCTAGTTTCATCGCCTGATCGAAACCCTCTGGATCCATGGTGTCGAACAGTTGATCGACAAACAAAGTCAGCTGACCACTATCTTCCAAAATTCGCGCTTGGTGCCACTGCTGTTCCGAACAACTCATATCTCGAATATGCGTAAAACCTTTTGAATTGAAATACCTAGTAGCACGCATCAAATCCCTGCCAATATCCTCAGGGCTTGGCGTCGGCAGATGCGGTTTAACAAAGGCCATCGCCTGATCGATAAGCACACCCGTCGGCTGACCTTGCTTATCCAAAAGAACCTCCCCACCAGTGGGGCTTTCGGGCGCATTGAATGTACCATCAGACTGAGCCCAGCCGATATGACGAAGCACTGCAGAGCTCACCCAAAGGGCGTGGCCGTCGGCGCGGAAAAGCACAACCTTTCTGTCTCCGAAGGCTTGATCCAGTAGCTCCCGACTCGGAAAATTCTTGGTCTGCCACAAGTTTTGATCCCATCCAAAACCTGTGACCCAACTACCTGCATTTTCGGGTATTTCAATTTGAGCGATGTCCTCTGCATTTTTAAGCTGATGCAATCGCAATGTGGTCAGCATTTGGCCCGTGGCCAGCCAGTGAACGTGAGAATCGTAACAATTTGAAACTTGCAGTGACATCCCCAAGCCATACCACGCCGCCCGGTCAGCTGGCACCCGATGACAGCAAATACTCGCATCCGTGAAAAAGTGACGTATCACTTAGACGAGACTGGGTGCGTGATGAAAAAGTGACGCGTCACTTAGACGAGACGGGGTGTGTAATTGGAAACGCCCGGCTTTTTTGGGCCAGGCGTTCATTGGGGTTCGTATTTTAGCGAGGCTTATTGGCGAAGCCCGCCACGACCCGTGTTCAAGCCAGGACGAGTGTAACCATTGGTCCCGTTGTTGATGATGTTCGTTCCGCCGGTCGAAATACCAATCGAAGTACCAAGACCAAGACTTAGACCGCCGCCACCAACAAGTGAGGTAGAAACCTGCTGCAACTGACCTTGAAGTTGTTGAATCTGTTGCACCAACGAATAATAAGTCGACAGACCTTGCTGATAGTTTTCAGCCTGGCGCTGTTGTAGTTGCACCTGTAACTGCATCTGCTGTTGATATTGCTGTAACAACTGCTGTTGGAACTGAGCTCCGGTTAAACCGGCAACCCCAGCGACACCTTGAAGTCCCGCTAGTCCCGCAACACCCTGAAGACCTGCAATGCCTGCAATACCTTGAAGACCTGCAATCCCCTGCAGACCAGCAATTCCGCCGACAATTCCAGCGATGCCAGCCACCCCCGGGTAACCAGCAACGGTTGCTATTCCTGAAATCCCAGCAATACCTGGATAGCCGGCCATACCAGCCATTCCCGGATAGCCAGCAATACCCATCATTCCCGGGTAACCAGCCAGACCAGCTACGTTAGATACGATACCTGAAACAGCGGCAATTCCACCCGGATAACCGGCAATACCCATCATTCCTGGGTAGCCAGCCATACCAGCCATCCCCGGGTAGCCAGCAATTCCCATCATTCCTGGGTAACCAGCCATACCAGCTACGTTGGCGACGATCCCTGAAATCGCAGCGATTCCACCTGGATAGCCCGCAATACCTGTCATGCCAGCAAGGCCTGGATACATCAATGAGCTTGGCATATTGTACTGAGCATAAGGGCCATACTGACTATATGGACCATAAGGACCATAGGTCGAAGCAAACGGACTGTTAAAACTTCCACCACAACCGAATCCACCAGAAGAATACCCAGCTGGTGTTCCACCGTAGATACCTGCAGCTAAGAAAGGATAACCATAACCAATTGCCGTCGCAGCGACATAAGGGGCCGCATAGGGGCTTGATGGAAATCCGATCGATCGGTTTCGATCGTTAATTTTATCGTAGGTATAGTAGGTCAGTAGACCAAGGGCTGCGGCAACACCAAGGTTCGTTGCACGCTCCGTGGTCGTCGGCTTCCGTCGGTAGGCGCCTTCTTCACAATCAGCACAATAGATACCTTCGACATTTTGATAGTCGCGGAAGTTGTCAGGGTTCGAAACAAAGTCATCGATGATATCATCATAGTCGCGCTTGGCTTCTTTTAATCGAGCGCGCAAATCACGAAGCCCGCCAAGAGTGTCTAGCTCGGCTTGCAGTTCGGCAAGCTCAGCAGGAACGTCCATTGCGTATTTATAACATTCGTCTTCGCTCATACGACGCGAAACACGAATGAGCTCGCCAACACTACCCGGTGTCGGTGTTTCTTGGCAAATGGCACCAGCATTAAGCTCGCCTAAGTCGTTCACCAATTGTTCGGCAAGTAGAACACTGTAACAAGTCGGACCTTCGTTACCTAGATCATACATGTGACAGACATTGATCGCACCTGACGACGACGTCGGCGACCCTGAACGAAGCGTATTTAAGCGATCAGCAAAAGAACCACCGCTTCGAGATTGCCCGACCACTTCACCAGGAACAAATGACCGCCCCCCTTGAGACCGTGGCGCCCCTGAAGGTCGTGATTGAGGCTGACGTCCTCTGGCTGCACAGGCCGAAGCATCACAGCCGTACTGGCTACGACTCATCCCGTTTGCAACATGATCAGAAAAAATATTGGCGAACTGGGCATCACCTTCGTTTAAAAAGTGTCGGCTAAAAAATCGTCTTGAGTCTTTTTTAAGGTCTTTGATTTTCTTTTCAATCTTTTCAGCCCGTTTTACTTCGTCACTGATTCGATCGATGATTTGTCGTTGTTCGGCAGCGGTGTCGCTTCCAGCAGCGATCTGCGAAGCGGTTTCATAGGGTTGCTGACACTGGGCCATCCCCGGCTGCATCCCATAACCGTAAATCGATTGGCCATACACCGATGGAGCTATGCTTCCCGCAATCACCATCGTCACCAAATATCGAGACCATTTAAACATGTCTTCTCCTAAACACTCGTAACGTCCCATTCATCGACACTTAAAAGGGCTTGCTTGACTAAAGAACCAACTTCAAGACCAAAGCCATAGTCCGACTATTTTAAAGTTACCTGAGCCTGATTAAATTCTACACTGATTATCACAATGAAACAGTCCATACTTTGTGTCGATGACGAGAAATATAATCTAGAGGCCTTAGAGCGCTTGTTACGTGATAAGTATCACGTCTTCAAAGCGACGTCCGGCGACGAAGGTCTAGCGCTTTTGCAAGAGCAAAAGGTCTCTGTCATTGTCAGCGACCAACGCATGCCCGAGATGTCCGGAACCGAGTTTCTAAAAAAGTCTATGCGGATCCAACCGGAAACCATTCGAATCCTATTGACCGGATACACCGACATCGAATCNGTGATCGATGCGATCAACGCGGGCGAAGTCTACCGTTATGTGAATAAGCCCTGGGACCCTGTGGACTTCCAAAACATCATCGCCCAGGCCGTGGAAAAGTACACACTAAGAAAACAGCTTCAAGAAAAGAACGAAGCCCTTCAAAAAGCCTTGGACGAATTAAAAGTGCTCGACGAATCAAAAACCAACTTCATGTACTTGATAAATCATGAGCTCAAAACACCGCTGACGGTTTTAGATAGCTATTTACAAATATTGGGCGAGACAAACCTGTCTGATGATCAACAGCTTTATGTCAATCGTATTGAGTCCAGTAAAAAGCGACTTCATCAGTTAGTAAATAACGTTCTTCAACTGGTTGAAGCCGAGGTTGGACTGACCAAGCCAGACTTTCGAAAATCAGCCATTGAAACAGTGCTGGACCCTATCTTTGAAACATTCAAAGCCTATTTGGATACAAAAGAAGTTTCAATCGAACAGCGAGTCCAACCAGCGCAAGTCGAAATGGACAAAAAACAAATTCAAAACCTGGTTCTTCGACTTTTTGATAATATGGTTAAACACGGAGATCACTCTGAAAGCTTTGTCATTCAGGGTGAAAAACGATCTGACCACTATCACTTTCAATTTACGAACAAAGCTCAAAAGATTCCGGACGACAAACTAGATCAACTTCTGAAGCCTTTTACCTTGAACGAAAACATCATGAATCATTCAGAAGGCCTGGGGCTTGGCCTAAGTATTTGTCAGGCGATTCTAAAGACCCATGGATCTTCACTAAAACTTCGATCTGATGACAGTCATTTCACGGCTGAATTTGAAATCCCCTTAAGCCGTTAAGCCAAACATGACTCCGTTCATTCATCGGATCCGAAGAACGGAACATCCGGCCAGATGCGCTCAACACATCAACTGACATAGGTCCAATTGTTGCCACTAAAACAATCCATGAATCGATGGTCTTTGATTGCTCTGATCCTTTTACTTCCCTTGTCACTGCTCGCCCAGAGTGCCTCAAAAGAAAACCGGGTACTTCCATTAGGCTCCATTCTACGGATTCCCGTAAGAACAAAATCGACCTTGTTTATCGAAAACAAAAAAGTTCTGAAAGTCATCGATAAAGGGGCCTCGATCGAGCTTATCGCAAAGTCCGAAGGGTCAAGCCAAGCCAACTTCGGTGACGGACTAAGGCAGTACCATATTCTGACCCCGTCTACGTACAAGTTCTGGCAAGACCTCACCTTGTCTGTTCGACAAATGCGCGGCCTTACCTGCGGCATTGAAAACGGGCGCCCGATTTTGAACGGCCGACTGTTGCGACTACAAGATTGGCAGAAGGTAAACACCCTAGCAAAAGCCCACAACCAGCCCTATGTGATGCGGGCTGTTCCCGACCCAGTGATCGAACAAGATGTCACCGGCATCGTAAAAACTCTGCTTCTTTCAGCAGGACTTAACCCTAGCGACAAACTAGGTGCTTTCGAATACCCACGGACAGATAGCAAAGATGTCTCTGAATACCTTAGTCGCCGCGGATTGGTAGCTGCTGGCCCCCCGCTGAAAAGCGAAAAAGCACTCCCCGTACAGGTGAAGGTTCTGGTGGCCGAGCTAAACAAAGAAATCAGTCACAGACTGGGGTTTCAGACTCCAACAAGTTACCAGGCAAAGGTGGCCCCAACAGCTGCATTCAATCAAGACCTGTTCCTCACCTTTGATGCTCTAGAAAAACAAGGCCAGGGCCGATCACTTGCTCGCCCCGTATTAATGACGAACAGTGGACAGTCTGCACAATTCTTGGTGGGCGGCGAGATCGGCATTCGCACCAGAGGCTTTGGTTCGAATGGAGTCCTGTGGAAAAAATACGGCATTCAGCTAGACATTCAGCCATTGGTTAAGCAAAGCAATCAGGTCGAACTTAAAATCAAAGCCGAACTTTCAAGCCTTGATATGGCAAATAGCATCGATGACATTCCTGCCATAAAAACAAATCTTGTCAGCTCACATTTCGATATCACCTCGGGAAAGACAGTTGTTTTGTCAGGGCTCATTCAATCTACAGAAGGCGTTTCAAACGACGGTCTGGCCGGGCTTCGACGAATCCCCATTCTTGGTCGCCTCTTTGAAAGCGAGAGCTACCGCAATAACCAAACCGAACTCGTCGTCTTTGTTCAACCCACCATTCTTAAAGACCTTCAAGGCCCAGAGAAAGACAAGCTACCCGATGCAAACCAACTTAGACCTTCAAAATACCTTCAGTAGAACAAGCTCTCATTTAACCGAGCGCCTGAAAGAGCGACACTTCCACAAAGTCTCGTCTTCTAGCCCGGATTTCGTCGACTTGGTCGACCATGTTCTGGCTGACGCTCCGACGGACATGCAAACGCGGCTACGATTTGAGTGGCTAGAATACGGCCCCCTCAATCAGCTGGTTTCAGACACAGCGATCACCGAAATCATTGTGAACGGACCAGACTCGATTTGGTTTGAAAAAGACGGTCAGTTACAAAAACATCACGACCAGTTTCTATCACCCCTAACATACAACAACATCGTACAGCGAATCTGTGATGAGGCTCGGATCACCGTGGACCAAAACCAACCCGCTAAAGACGGACGCTGGAACGACTTTCGTTTACATGTCCTAATTCCCCCGATTGCAAAAAACTCCACAAGCCTCTGCCTACGCCGTCACCCACGCCGACCGTGGACATTAGATCAGCTTCAGGACTTAGCATGGGGGCAGCCTTCGGCCCTCGCCTACCTAAAATCCTGTCTTCAAACCAAGAAAAATCTTTTGGTCGCTGGTCCAACTGGCAGCGGAAAAACATCGGTATTAAATGCCCTATTACAAGAGGTCCCCGGCAATGATCGTGTCGTGGTTATTGAGGACACCGACGAAATACACTGCCCCAACAAAGCCAGCGTCAAGCTCCTAACCAGAACAAGCTGTGACTACAAAGCCTTTTCACAAATGGACTTAGTGATCCAGGCTTTACGAATGCGCCCAAATCGCCTTGTGATGGGGGAAGTTCGTGGGGAAGAGGCTAAGGACCTTCTTATGGCCCTGGCAACGGGACACAAAGGAAGCTTTTTTACCTTACACGCTAGCGACCCAAGACAGGCCCTTTGGCGCCTGGAGATGCTGATTCAGCTGGGAGCTCCGCAATGGGGAATCGACGCGATTCGTGGACTGATTAAACTGAGCCTGGATGAACTTGTCATCGTCCGGCAAGACACCGATGGACGCCGCGTCCTGGAAGGAATCTACAAAATTCAAAGCCTTGAGCCATTTGGGTTCATCTTAGAAAAAATCATGTAGGTAAATCTAATTCGCCTGATCCGGATCTTTTCCGAACTGTTGATCGCCCTGTAACAAGTACTTTAAGTTCTTATTCGCATTCTGAGTAAAGCTAATAAACTTATCTTCGTTATGCCGATACTGTAACTGATCGCGCAACATCTTGTTATCATGCTCACGAAACGTCGAAATCTGGAAATCGATATGCTGTTTCGATAACCCAAGTGCACCCAAGGTATCAGCCGCGGCACAAAGACTTGATTCATAGGTCTCCCGATGAATCACTTCTACCCCTAAAGCCATCAGCTCCATCGCATGAAAACGGTTTCTAGCTCGGGCAACCAGCTTGGCCTCTGAAAATTTTTGGCGAATGATTTTGGTCGCAGCAATCGAGTCATCCACATCATCGATAGCCAAGGCAATGACTTTGACTTTATCAGCCCCTGCCGCATGCAATACCTCTGCTCGAGTCGCGTCTCCATAGTAAACCTTGGTGCCAAACTTTTTTGATAGTTCAATCTGCGTGGCCGAATGATCCAAAGCGATAAAGGGAATCTGGTTAAAGGCCAACAAACGAGAAATAATTTGACCAAACCGACCGTAGCCAACGACAAGAACCTGAACCTCGTCAGCTGGGAAAACTTCTTCCGGCCGCTCACTTAGCTCGCTAAATGTTCGAAAAAACTTCTGATTCAAATAAACCAGCAAGGGGGTCAAAGCCATACTTAGTGTAATGACAGCCGCAATCTTTGATGAAAGATTTTGATCAATGACCTGACTAACCACACCGACCGATAAAAGGACAAAACCAAATTCACCACCTTGGCTGATCACCACAGACATATTTCTAGCTGATTCTTTTTGGTAGCCGAAAACACGCCCCATAAAAAAGATGGCTAACAACTTGATAGCAACCAAAGCGATGACCACACCAACAATATAAGCCGGGCTTTCTATGATCGAAGTCAGGTTCAAAGACATCCCGACAGCCATAAAGAACAGCCCTAATAACAGCCCCTTAAACGGAGACAGGCTTGCTTCCAGTTCATGACGATACTCAGAGCTGGCCAATAACATTCCAGCTAGAAAGGCGCCAAGAGCCATGGACAATCCAACCGCGTGAACCAAGGCCGCTGTCCCCATCACCAAGAACAAGGCTGCCGCCGTAAAGACTTCATGTGAGCCATGAAGTGCGATAAATCGAAAAACGTGCTGAACCCCGTAGCGACCAACAACGAGTAGCCCAGCGATAACCCCGACCGCCTTAATAACTACAATCCAGGTCGGCGCACCGGATGTAGCGCCTGATTCCACACCCAGTAAAGGAACCAAGGCCAATAAAGGGACGACGGCCAAATCCTGAAACAACAAAATGGAAAAAGCCCCTTGGCCATGTTCGGTTTGCAGCTGTTTTTTTTCTTCAAGCAATTGAAGTGCAAATGCCGTCGACGATAGGGCTAAGGTCATCCCTAGTAGCACAGCCACATTCACTGACTCGTGCAGGACAAAAAAGAGAACGGCTAGCAAAAAGCCGCAAACCAATACCTGGGCGGCACCCATTCCGAAGACATGCCGACGCATTCGCCATAGACGTTTCGGGTTTAGCTCAAGGCCGATGACAAATAAAAGCATCACCACGCCCAGTTCCGAAATATGCAAGATGGTGTCTACGTCCTCGACCAAGCCAAGCACGGCAGGTCCGATCAGCACTCCAGCAAATAGGTACCCAAGAATCGAGCCCAAGCCGAATCGCTTAAAAAGCGGGACAAAAGAAATTGCGGCACCTAAAAAAACGGTGGTTGTTAGAAGGAATTGATCCACGTGCACCTATCAGTCAGAAAACGGACCTCTAGTCGATCATAGATCTAGCAAAGACTCAATTCGTCGTATAAAAAGGAAGTAGCTTGCGAGGAAGTGGCCTTACCTCAACTTGAATCATCGAATCGAGAACCAATTCTCCACAATAGGGCGACGAGCCGATGGTGGTTTTTTGATCACGAATAAGATCCCAGAAAACCTGAAAACCAAAGCTCTCAGCCACCCGCTGAAGAACACTCCTCATCTGAAGCCCCACCTGCCCGCACCGAAACCGATCGGCAACAAAAACCTGTCCACGAGTCCGCTGGCTTGGATCTAGCTTATCAGCCCCCTGCTGGGCTAAGATCGCCGAGTCTGTCTGCCCCTTAAGCTTGAATTCGATATGAGCTTCGTTTGGAGCGGTGATCAAAAAAGGAATTCGAGCTGGCTCGATTTCATGACATGACTCAACGGCCAGATCGATACCAGTAACTTGACCGATTTGGCGAATTGCATCTTCAAGATTTGTGCACGCATCTTTCACGGCCAGTTCCGTAACGAATTTGTCGACATACAGGTTCACACCATCGTAAGCATAATGATTGCTAGAAACAGGAGCCTGAACGTCAGCTAGAACAGGCTCGACCTTATCGTCACTTGAAGTCGACTGCTGATTGGCTCGCTCAAAAGCATCGGATTGTTCTTGAAACATTTGATCGGTCATACGGTCCAGTCGAGATAGAACCCCCTGAAGCGTGTCGACATGGACACCCTTCACGCTGTCAGCTAAGCCCTCGCTGAGCTTAGCCGAAAAGGCCTTTTGCAAAGCATAGGAATAGAGACCTGCCACGACTGGCTCGGCCGAAAGCTGATGCTTCGACGTTTTGTAATCAGCAAAAATCCGGTCTTGAATAGAAATGATCTCGCGACGGACACGGTTCACAGAATCTTTCGCCGAATAATAAACAGATCCGACCGCCCCGATGGCCTCAGGAGTCTGAGTCCTCAGGTTTAACTTTCTTGCGACTTCCGTCGCCTTTTCATCAGCTTTCAAAGCTATGGACCTCAACTGATCCAAAGCACGTCCCATGGGAACAAAGACATTTCCATATTTACGTCGCATGGCCACACTATCAACCTTCGACTTCGACGAGTTAATCATATAAGCGGCCAATGCCATACAGGGACTGGTCGACGTGTACTCGCGCTCTCCACAAGCGTCCATATCTCTATTTACAGAATCCACCGTGGCCAAAACTTCAAGTGGGTCCACGTAGAACTCCTGAACCTTTTGTAGCCACACTTTTCGAGCAGAAAGGACCCGACCAAGCTGAGTCGCCCGTTTTTTACCTTCGACCAGACCTGGGTCGTTTTGAAGGGACTGACTGGTCGGAATCAGTTGATCAAAACGATCCCAACGTGGCAAAAATTCCTCAACCGCATCGGCCCCCATTGATCTAAAGGCCACTTCGATCGACGACATGCATTCGTCCGTAAAGCGTCCAAACCGACCTGCCAAAACCCACTCGCTCAAAGGCAGTTGAACGACTTCAACAAGGACCTGATCCACCTTTTCAACATTGTACTCAGCGATTCCCTGTATAGCCATGTCACAGTGAAGCTCCGGCTGCTGGGCAAAGCAAACAGCTGTAAAAGAAAGAGTCGATAAAAATAAGGCTAAAATGGACCGAATCATTGTTCCTGCTCTGTCGTTAAGTACCACGTCGTTCCCATACCATCGACGCATCCAGAGGAGGCCGACGAGCCATCTTCAACTGCTGACCGGAACTCACAAGGCGCCGACACGAGATTCGCATTACTTTGTGAGTCTTCGATAACAGGCTGTGGTGTCGGCTCCGCAGGAAGGACCTTCCGAAAACGCGACAAATAGGACTTATATATCTTCGANAACGTCGAGCCAGTATCTTCAGAGATTTCATCTGACAGCTCAGCCGAGCGATGCTTCACGTCTCCGGACTCGAAGTTTCGCATGGTCGAAAAGCCTTTGCTGACCTCCGTCGACCCGATCTCTTGTTGTAAACCTAAATTGTCCGTCAGGCGTTTTGCAATCACATCCCACTCAGAGGAAATATTCGCTAGCGCTCCAATATCAACGGCCAGTTGGTAACGATCATATTCAAGAAGCCATTGATGGACATAACGGATCCTCAATAATCGGCCAAAGGANCCCTCTCCAAAAGGATCATCGTCCGTTGCCTCGACCGACTGAACAGACTCCAAAAACGTTTCATAGGACGGTGATTTAGCGACAAGACCAACTAAGTACTTGAGATAGGCCTGTGGATTTTCGGAACTATAAACTTCAGAAAAATCTTGTTTCAGTTCGGCCAAACGCTGACTTAACACAACCATCCAAGAGTAATTCAAGGCTGAATTAGCTGGATCTGCAGCGTAAGCGGGAGGAAACTCCAAACGCCCAGACGACGTTTGGCAACGCGAAAAATCGACGGGATCAACCACAAGATCATCGATGGACTCATAAAGCCCTTGCTCTAATGTGACGCTCACATAGGAGTCCAAAATCACGGCACAAGACGAAACTCCACGGGGCTCCGCCAGATCCGAGTTCAATACAACCTTTAAACGTCCACCCTCGATATCTTCGAGCATCCGAACACCATCGGAAAGAACCGAGTCACAAAAACCACGGTAACGAAGATGTCCTTCTGAAAAACGAAGTATTCCGGTCTTAGACTCAAGACTTTCAGCAACCCGACGGCACTCCTGTCGTCTTGCGACAACCTGAGGATCCTCTTCGAGTACCAAGGTTGGCTGAACCGCTGGTTGCGGGGCTTTTTGCTTCGGAGCTTCAGGTTGCATAGGGACAGCTGGCCGGGGCGCCTTCGCTGGTGGCGCTTGCTGGACCGATTGTTTTCGTACGTCTACAACGGGATGCGGAGGCATCGCCTTTGGTGGCGGCTGAACCTTTCGCAGCTGCTGTGTCGGCTCGGACGGCTGACTTCCATTCGAGGATGTCTTAACCTCGGTTCTTACAGATGGACTCGAGTTTGTCCGAGCAACCCGAACCGATCGATCAGGGTCCGACGTGCGAGTGTAGCGGACCGAGCTACTTCGACGCCGAGGCGAACAGTAGGTCGAGGTAAATGTTGGGCGATTTGACCAAACATAAGACCACTCCCAGTAAAACTGAGTCGAAGTCTGATTGTTCGTCTGCGNAGAAACAGGCTGAACNGGTGTTGTTGTCGCAACGATTTGATTTGCATTAACGGCAGGCACCAACTGCTGCGGTTGCAAGGCGGCGGTGACACTTGGATTCATCGGGGTCGACTTTCGCCCCTGGTCGCAACCCACAAGTAGGGCTGCGCTCACAATAATAAGTCCAGTTATCTGAATGCTTTTCAAATCGACCGCCTTGATTTCACACGTCTTTAGTTAAACTGATCAAATAGATCCGCATCGTTTCTTTCATAATCAGCCGCTGAATCCTGACGATAACTAGCCAAACCTTGAATGATTTTATCAATATCCTGGTCTAAGCCGTTCAAACTAACGCCTTGGGCGACATAGTTTCGAAGCTTGTCTTTGTANCCATTTGGCTTCGCGTAATCTTGAAGTAAGCGATCAACCATTCCGCCAGTCGTAGCGTCGTTGTCACCAAGTTCAATACGACTTTCCAAAGCCTTACCTAGGTCCCATAGTTCGAACAGAATTCGATCAACCGGAGGAAGCTCATCAACGGCATCCAATTCGATGTTAGCGAATTCATAATCGACATTCTTCTGAACTTCACGGTAAAGCTTTTGCCCTAAACGTGCGTAGTTACTGCTTCCAGATCGAACAGCATCGGTTCTGATTCCACGCATAAGACTATCAAGCTGCCCCATCATGGCTGCAAGAAGGTTACGACGCTTTTGAACCTCGGGGCTGATTTCAGTTCCGTCAGGAAGCTCGGCCAAGTCAGCAGCGACACGAAGCCGCAAACGGTTGATTTCAGATTCCATATGAGGAACAAACCGTCGAACTTCAGTACTAACTAGAACACGAGATGGATCCGTCTGACGAAGCACTTCGCTAAACTGAGTCACAGTAGACCTGAATTCGCCATAAGTTCGTCTATAGATAAACTCAGGCATTGTATCTTTGATACCTTCCAGCTGCGAAGTAATGATATCAGCCGTAATCACTCGGTTATCTGTGATATCTGTATTTTCATCAAAGTTTTGTTGGACCGTTAGGTTTCTGAAGACTAAAGCCGGCTGCTTCACGCCGTTCACTGTTGGAACAACATAAAGCCGCGCGTAATCACCAGAGATCCAGTACTCGAAAGTCGCCCCTTGAGAGCGTTGACCAAGAAACTGCTCGATACTTGGCTTAAAATCTTCGACAAAGTTTTCTAGGTTATTGATGTCTCGTTTTTTAGAGCGCGGAGTTCGCATTTTATTGAACTCAAGACTTCCTCGAAACGAAAGATCTTTAATCGAGTTGTAGGTCCGAAATTCGTATTCTGAGTTCCCACCCACTGCAACTGCAGCTCCNGGATCATACTCACTAACTCCAGCGGGCAACGGAAAAAACTGATCCGCACCAAATGTCATTGAAGTCGTCGTTCGACGTTTTTCAAAAGCCTGACTAACAGCCGTATCCAAAAGATTTTCAGACTCGTTGTAAACCATCGCTGATTGAAAAATCCGGCGATAGTTCGGCGGTAAAGACTGATAGCAGTTTCCGCCAGAGGTCACTTTGAAATCACCTGGATCTAGAATGTATTCAAACCCGACAGGGATTTGACCATTTCGAACTCGTCGAACCACTTCAAACCGGGGTTCATCACCGGCAAACGATAGACTGACTTGCTCGACAAATTCCATCTCGGCCGAGACCGCAGATTCGTTTTTGTTGATAAAAAACAAACCNTTAATTNTTCTTACTCGGTCGTCTCCGTCGTAATAACCACTCACGNNCTTGAAGGCACTAGAACCGTTATCATCATCACANTAACCACGGCNTTCGTTATAAGCCGCAACACCCTCGTTGTGGAAAACGACATCGGCCCGGATCGTCGCGGTGGATTGGTAGCGATAGATACGTTCAGCTGGTTGAAAATTGTTTCCCTTAAGAACGGACAGCTTATCTATTTGCTGACAGCGCTCAATGTTCTCGCACGGGTTAGCGAGGGCTGAAGAGCCAAGAACAACAAGGGACATAAAACCGACAACATTTTTTGCTTTAATTAAGCGTTTTAACATGGTTGACCTTTCAAATCTTGAAACCACGATTCAATAACAATTAATAACTTTGTAATGACTGATCACCAGTGAACTTAACTAGCTCATCAGACAAATAACCTTCGATTCCCTCAATCCACTGCCCCATCAGGTACATGGTTGAATCTGCACTATGTAGCGAACGCTTCATTCCGTTCCGAACTGTAAAGAAAGCTTCAGATGCCGCAGCGACATCATCGGCCATAGATCGAAAGTGATTTTCACGTTGAGCGGTCGTCATATTGACCAACTTACCGTCGTCGACGTCCGAAAGTTTTTCAGAGACACGCTTCAGGATATCCAATACGGACCCGCGAGCCGTGCGGTCACGAAGACGATCAACGTCTTTTCCGCGAAGCTCATCATCAGAATCGTCACCGTAAACATCACGCTCGGTCATAGCCATGTACAAAATCATCGAAATAAATGAAGTCCGTTCGTCGCGACCGATGAAAAACTCCTGAGCCGATTGACCTGGACACTGGCGCTCTAGCACCAAACGAGGGATCTGGTCCGGGTGCATCGCACCACTATCAGCAAACTCATTGAACTTCTTAAACGTACTGACGTCGACATTCGAGCGACCGGGGATAGAAACAGTCTTAAAGTAACTACAACCTTCTTCTGCTAGGACTCGAAACAGATCCGAACGAACTTGTTCCGGAGTCACATTCTTACGACGATCACGTCCTAAGAACTGCTTTGAAACAACTGAAGAGATTCGAGCTTTTGGAGCGGCGTTGCCAACGCGAGTTGCGGCCACACGGACAGGAAAAAATCCATTATCCCATTCGAATTGATATCCATCTAGATCCGATAGCAACCGTAAACTAGTACTTCTTGACCCAGAATGACTTGAGCGACCGCCTGACGAGCTTCCACCGAATCGAGAATCGCCCACGGTACGAGCAACAAAACCGGCTAGCTTGTTAAAGGGAACACCCTCAAATTCACCATAGACAGGGTTGTAGACAAAAGCACCAACTGCGTTATCAGCTGACACAGACTGAGATGATAACAACAAGCTTCCAGACAACTGCCGACGTAATCCATCATACTGTGGAGAACCCGTTGGCTCAAAGAACTGTGGGTCAGTTCGGGTATCGACAAAACCAAGAACGGTTTTACCACGCAACGAGCTGCTCGAGCTGTTTTTAGCTAAACCAGTACATTTCAATTTTACTTCGACATCTGCGATATCAAGCTTTTGATCTATTGTGCGTGAATCCAATTCGATTAATGCCGACTGGCTTTGAAAATCTTGAGTCACCGTCCGTGAATTAAGAGTCACCGGAATTTTTATAACAACTCGTACACTTCTAGGGGCGCCGTTCACTTTAACTTCAGCAGCCACTTCTGTTTGCAGCTCGGCCTGTGAACGGAATTCTTGGTTGTCCCGAATAAAGTCCAATGGCGCAACAGCGAAGATTCGATCACCTTCACACTCGTCATCAGAACGGTTTTTGTATGACTCGTCGTCCACAAAGAAAACTGTGGTTCTAGCTACATAGGGAACACTTTGGTTTGATGTTGCTGTTAATTTTGCTACACGAACAGTTTGAGTTCCCCTAGCCCAGCTAACACTGGTTAAGGTCGACGCTACTACAGTTGCTAATAATGTTTTAAAAGTCACGTTAGTCACAAATCGCTCCTTATCGTCGACCGTTATTAGTTGGACAATTCGATGGGCTTGCTACGCAGAACCACTCTAAAACATGAGTCTGGGAACGACGTACTTGAGCGCCGTCGTAGATAAACATCTTACCGACTCCGTAATCGATTTCGTTCTTAATTTCGTTCATCAAGCCTTTAAAGCCTTTAATGTCATAAGACGCATCTTTTAGTGCAGAGCGATTTCGGCTATCGCGATTAGCCCGTTCGTCAAAATCAGCCATCAAT
>NYZX01000154.1 GCA_002686065.1 Pseudobdellovibrionaceae bacterium
TAAGCTCCCGGTCGATTTGGGGCTTTTCGGATTCGGCTTAGCAAACGCCGGGGTCCTTTTTGCAGGAATTAACAGTGTGACCTGGATGATCTTAGCAGCCCTATTGGTTGGTAAAACCGTTGGAATCACGTTCTTCGGAATGCTTGGTAATGTGCTTGGATCGAAACTCCCTGACGGAATGAACGTCAAAACCCTAGCCCTAGCAGGTCTTATTGCTGGACTTGGCCTAACTGTGGCTCTGTTTGTTTCAGGCGAAGCCTATACAGACCCAGGACTTCAAGGTGCCGCGAAAATGGGAGCCCTGTTATCGGCCATCGCAGCGCCATTGGCGATTATTTTGGGGATTGTACTAAAGGTTCAGAAGAAGAACTAAGTCCATTCCATCAGAAATTCTGTTTGACTTTTGGCCTCAGGCGCATCCTGGGGCCTTTTTTTTGGCCAATCTAGGCCGGGATTGCTGGTAAACAGTCCAATCGACACGATCCGAGATTGTCCCCGGGAAATCAGCATGTTATCACAAAGAGACTGCACCCATAGCTCAACCGGATAGAGCATCTGCCTTCTAAGCAGAGGGTTCCAGGTTCGAGTCCTGGTGGGTGCGCCACTTCTTCTAAGGCTCCATGGAAAATCGCAGGCTAAACGTAGTAGGGTGAGCGGCTTTGCCGCTACTGGTTCGAGTCCTGGTGGGTGCGCCACTTCTTTAAAGTTTGAGGCCGAAAAATGAGTCCAAGGCGCCTTTAAACTTCTCAGGCGCTTCTTTGTGAGGCATGTGGCCACAGGCTTCGAATACCTTCTTCGTTGCAACTCCACCGACCCTTTCCGCAATCATCTCAGGAAAGGCCAAACTACCATACTCATCCCGCCCACCATGTATCACCAATGTCGGACACATCACTTTCGGAAGCACGTCTTCTAAGGTCCAATTTGAAAAAGCCTCTGAAAGCCAAACATCAATCCAAGCCTTCAGTACCCACTCCGTTTTGTCGCCATGATACTTACGCAAGCGATTAAAGGCATCTGGACCAGCGAAAAAAGCTTTGGCTGCAAGAATTCCGTCCCGAGTTCTTTGCTCAACAAAAGCCTGAGCCGAGACAGTCACCAAGCGCTTACAACGCGAGGGAAACTGCGCCGCCACATGCACTGACATCCCACCCCCGACGCTATGACCTAAAACCGAGAATTGGTCCACTTCAAAATAATCCAGAATTGAAGGCAAATACACGTCCGCCTCTTCCTCAACAAAACGGCTAGAAGGAAGACTTTCCCGACGATCAGATCGGCCGAAACCCAATCGGTCATATGAAATCACTTGTCTACGAAGGAGGCTGGCCAATTCGGCGGGAAGACCTTTCCAAGTATCCGTACACCCGAGCGAATCATGAAAAAGAATTAAAGGCTCGTAACGACAGTCTGCTGGAATCCAAGATTTCGCAAACATGGCCCCGCCCAGCCCTGACACAGTCACCATTTCCTCATTGACCTTCATACAAAACCTCACTTGACTTAAACTGTCCACCAGCCAGTGAACAACCAATGTTCGACTTATACACATAAGCCGTGCGGATGTCATAGACCCGATAAAAAAAGGGCTGTGGATAACCACAGCCCTTTNTTGTCGCACTGATTGAGTCACTTAGTGCTTACTTGTATTTTGGCTTTCCGTCTCGGACGAGCGAAACTTCTTCAAAAACTGATTCACCTGATCACGCGCTTCTTCCTTTTTACATCCGTAGCGCTCTTGGATTTTACCAGCCAGGACATCGAAATCACCTTTTACCTGATCAATTTCATCATCTGTGATTTTTGCCCAGGTCTTTTTGATATCACCTTTTAACTGCTTCCATTTACCTTCTACAATATCCGTATTCATTGTNATTCCTTTCGTTATTGTTATCGTTCNTGTTTTGATTAAATGTCGAACTTAAGGCCGACAAGACCTGAAACTTGATCCGCATCTTCATCATCGTCGTTGCTCATTGGGTTNGANTATCTCCCCTCAATAAACAAGCCCGACTTATCAGCTACNGCAAANTTCAAGGTCAAAGCGGCGTCCAAACCGTACTCCACATCGTCATCTGCCGAAGTCTCTATCGAACCCAGTTCNTTGTCCCCGATTTCTAATGATGTTTCGGTGTCACCGGTTTTAAAAGCAACATAAGGACCAGCTGCAATCGACAAGAAATCCGTGGCCCAAAACCGAGCCAAAATCGGAACATGAAGTCGACTGACCTCTTGCACGACCCGAACGTCATCTTCATTCAAATCGTACTGNCGCTTAATGACNAGAACCCCGGTCTCAATACCAAAGTGNTCATTCACAGCCGCCTCAACAAGGACTCCTCCTCCGTAGTTCACAGCNTCGTTTTCCTCGTCGTTTCGAACNTCTTCGACGCGATCGTTGACAACACCNGCAACCGATAAAACCAATGATCCATCTTCAGCCTGCGCCANAACCGGAAAAGCTAAAGCCGCAAGTGTCATTCCAATTTTTTTCAACATNTAAATCTCCCTCGTAAAATTCAGTTCGTTTNAGTTACCGTATGGCCTCGTCACCTTTTTTTGCCAATCGCATCAACAGCGACAAAACAAAAAGTCCGACGAAAATATAAAAAAGTACCTGCGCNATACCAGCTGATGTGGCTGCAANNCCGCCGAANCCNAAAACTCCAGCGANAACGGCAAANATAAAAAAGAANAGTGCCCANCTTAACATTTCAAAATCCTTTCAGTAGTGATTNAAATCTAACTTAGTTAAATAGCTTTTCGACTTCGGTTTCTAAGTTCTCGTAGCTATGNTCGATATTCAATTTAAGGTCCGCGTAACGATCTTCCGTCGCATCACCTAGATCCTCTAGTTTCTCGCCAAGATCCTGACGCATTTCTTTTAAATCTTCGACTTTCTCACTGACAGCTTCTTTGTAGCTTTCAGATTTATCCGAAGCCTTCGCTTGAAGATCTTCGATCTTGCGGTCGACTTTTTCCAGCTTGTCACTCATGTCTTCTTTGAACTCGTTGTAGGTCGCCTTGGCTTCTTGACTATAAGANGACGATGTCTTTGCTGACTCGCTGTTTGAAGTACACCCAACAGTTAGGGCTGCAAATGAACATGTAGCTAGCGTCGCGATAATTAGTTTTGTTTTCATTGTATTTACTCCTTGGTCTTTCATTTTTTATTTTGTTGAATGCTCGCTAAATCATCCAACCGACAAACCTAGGTTACGAAACCCCTTGAAAAAAATCTTTCAGGTGATGCTTAAAAGATGTGTAAAGAGCTACATAAAAAAAGCCCCAAGAAAANCTTGGGGCTTTTTNNATNGAAGCGCGGGTTCAGGNTTANGCAGACGGCAAATCGGTGCGTATATCTGATATTTCATGGTAATAGGCTTCAGCCAAATCGACTTTCATCGAACTATTTAATACACGACCTGCCACTGGAAACACTTCACGCTCCTCTTCGTCCAAGTGGTGCTCAACCAACTCTTTAAGCTTTTTTGCCATAGTTAGCCAAGCTGTAGACGAATAACTCATATCCGAAAGCACCTCTATAAGATCGTCGATCTCCTTATGTTCGGCGACACTGTGCCTTGCCTGGCCCATCGTCATATCAAATTTCATCAAAGGTCTATAGAAGAATCGCTCTTCAAACTTCGCATGTTCGGAAAGGGATTCTTTCAGTTTCTTAAAAATTTTTCTTCGTGCTTCCGAATCACCTGACGTCTCGACCAGCATCTCTAGAAGGTGCCGTTGAATATCATGCTCGACCCGTAGCTCTTTAAAAATGTCTTCTTTAATTAGTGGATTCATTCTTAGCTCCTATAGTTTATCAGTTTTTACAACAATATCGACACGACGGTTTAGTTGGCGCCCTCTGGCTGTGTTATTTACAGCCAAAGGCTGACTAGCCCCTTTACCATCAATTTCAAAGTTGGTTTTCGAATACTCNCTCATATANTTTGCNACCTGNCGAGCTCTGTNTTTTGCNAGCTCTTTATTAAAGTCCTTNGGNCCAGTCACATCGGTGTGNCCAACAATCAAGACNTTTTCAGCNTCCATCTCAGAAATAANCTCNGAGACCTTTTTTAATAAAGGCTTCGANTTTTCAGGAATCGTCGCTTTCCCAACTGGAAACGGAATTTGCTTTAANCGGAAAATNATATCNTTTCCCTGCCNGTANACTTCGGCCTCTTCTTTTGAGACCTGACTAGAAAGNTGNTCGATACGTTTTTGCATGGCCAACTTTTGGTCCTTCTCGATCAANCTTTTTTCGGTGTCAGTCAAAGCNTCTCCAAGNGCCCCAGCTGCNGCTTGNGTCACCTGTAGTCGACTGCGAAGTTCAGCAACACGATCTTGGCGCTCCATCAACTGTTGGTCTTTTCGTACGATTTCAGCAGCAACAGACTCAGGGATCTGCTGTTCTCTTGTTTCAATCACACGAACAACATCGGTCAGCATCAAAGACGAGTCATAAGCCTTGTAGACAGCGCCTTCGTAAACCTGACTATCGCGTGGAGACTTCGCAATAAGGTTTCTTGCCTCTAATACATCTTTTTTAGCCTGGGCTAAGTGTTTTGGGGCAAGTACTCCCGCCTTGGTTGACTCCGCATCTTCGATCATTCGCTCGGCCGTCGAAATCTCGTTTTCTTGTACAGCCATCACCTCTAGATCTAGATAGCGTTTTTGGAAAGCGGCGATATCCGTTTTATTAACGTAGTTTTGGTTTTCCTCNACAAGCTCTTTAAATTTTTTGTCGGCTTCTTTCATCNTCTGGCGAATCGTTTCATAGTTCATCGCCCCAGCTGTGATAGCGCTTTGTCGAGCGTCTAAGACTTCTTTGTACTCGCCAGCGCGATCCTTCGCCTCCATATAGGCTCGCTCGAAATAGGCAATACTATACCCAGCAGCACTTCGAAACTCGTCCATCTCGATTCGGTCTGCGGCTTGCTCCATCTGAGCTTCTTTGAAATACTTTTGCCCCTCAGTAAAGTCTTCCGGAGCAAGCAGATCAGCCCGGACCGTATAAGCCTTAGAATGTGCATTTGCGACCTCTTTCAGAATAACCTGAGGTGTTTCCCCTTTGTCGATGTGCGCACGCTTGATGTCTGTCGCACAACCGACGACAAACCCCGACAAGGCCATCCCCATCAGCGTCGTTTGTATTTTTCTATGAATAAACATAATGACTCCTTTTAGTTCATCTGACTGTCACAGAATAGGCTGACACACATGGATTTGAATGTTGGATATGCGGTAGAATTGTGTAGTGTTCTACACAACTAACAGGTCGCTTCATCGACCTTTGACTTGGAGTAGTCAGTTAGAACAATCGCAAGAAGGCCTGGGGTCATCAAGGCTCCAAGAAGCCCAAACCAAAAACCCATAAATGAAATCGAAACAATCAACAGAGCCTCAGGAATGGCAACTCGCTCTTTCAAAAGACGAGGCAGAATGAAGTTACCTTCAATAAACTGTGTCAGTCCAAACACTATAAAAATCGAAGGCACCATCGATGCGTCATTTGCAAAAGCAACCAACAGCGAAAGAACAAATACAATTCCTAGTCCGATATAAGGAACAAGACTAAACAAGCCGGTCAATATACCGATAGCGATCCAGTATTCAAACCCAACAATGGCAAGCCCAACACCTGTGAGCAAAGCAACGATCACCATATCAATCAGCTGTGCGCCAAACCAATCTCTTAGGGACTGCCCAGCCTGCTTCAGCTGAGATCGATGAATATCAATATCGGTCTCATCGAACAGAGACAGAAACAAATCGACATAGTAGCTAGGTCTTAAGGCCACATAAAAAGACACGACGACGCCAAGAAGGGCTAACGTACCGGACGCCATCAATCTTCTAGCTAAACTTGCAAGACCAGCCAAAGCTGGTGCTAGGGCCCCTGTAAATTTTGATGCCTCAACCTTTTCCTCATCGATTCGAAAGGAAGGAATCCACTGGCTAATCAAGTCCTCTAATTGGCCAAGAACAGCTGGCACCTGCTGGGATAGCTTCACAAATTGATCAGCTGCTAGATAATATAAAAGGTAGGACACGCCGAAAGCCGACACGGCTCCGCCCAGGNAGACCACTACAGCAGAAGCCTTGTAACTGATATGCAGCTTCGAGCTTAACCCTTCCGTCAAAGGCTTAACGACGGTGGCAAATCCTATGGCCAACATCACGACTAAAACCAGCTGATGCGCCCAAATCAAAAGCGCAATGGCCGTCAGCGATAAGCCAGATTTGATCCATTTATTCCAGTTTTCTATTTCCCACGGCATCTTTGCCCCTTTGCTGCTATCCATTTAAACAACAAATGGCCCCAGACTCTGCACAGATGAGTCTCAAAGTTGTGTAAAGATCTACACAACTTTCACACAGCCCAAAGACCATTTCCGGCCCTAGCTTCCTTATATTAGACAACAGTGAGGTGAAACGATGAACGCACTAATTTTTACAGATGGAGGCGCAAGAGCCGCATTTCAGGTGGGAATCCTTAAAGCCCTTTTTGAGGCTGAGCCCAATATAGACTTTCAAATCGTCGCTGGAATTAGCGCTGGGTCAGTCAACGCCAGTCGCTTTGTTGCTGGATCAAACGATCCTCAAAAAGCGATTCGCGATCTCGAGCAACTGTACCGGCAACTTAAACCCAGTCATATTTTTAATTCAAAACCAATCCCCTTAATAAAACGAATACTGGGCCGACTAACAGGACTTTCCGACCCAGACTATCTTCTGGACAACCATCCCATGGAAGATCATATCCGGAAAAACATTTCTGAAAACGATGTTAACAAGTCACTGAAAGCCGGAGCGACCAAGACCCTTTTGGTAACAGCTTTCAACCACAGCCGCTCAATTTCTGAAACATTTGTTTTTGGTGACCCAGGCCCCCACCCCATCCATCACAAAAATCAATTGTGGTTGAATCGGCAGGTCAACAGGTATCAAAACAGCTANACGATCGCTTCGGCGTCAATACCAGTCGTCTTCAAACCAAAGCAAATCGAACAGGACATTTACTGCGACGGCATGGTTAGAAACCATCAGCCCATCTCGCCAGCGGTTCAAGCCGGAGCAACCCGCATTCTTGTTATCGGCACACGAGCTCCCGAGGCCGTAATGTCTAGAAAGTCGATAGACGAAATTTCACCTGGCACCATGTTTAGCGACCTGCTTAACTCGTTATTTTTTGATCCAATTAAAGCAGATCTATCCCGGATAGACGAAAAAAACCAATTGATCGAATCTGGGGGTTCAGACCACTTGGGCAAACACCCTTTTGTTCACTACGATTGGGTCCGCCCTCGAGTCGACCTAGATCAAGTTGCTGGAAAATACCTCCACAAACTACCCACAGCCCTTCGAAGCTTGATCCCAGAAGAAAAAAACGGCGACCGAACCAGTTCAACACTAGCTGGATTTTTACTATTCGATGGAGACTACTGTGGCGAACTGATAGACCTTGGATACGAGCAAGGACAATCGCAAATCGACGAAATGCTTTCTATGCTGAAACCGCAGAAGAAAACAAAGCTCAGACGGCTTAACCTAAGTGGCTCACAACAGAATCAATAAGCTGGTCCAAGGTCAAAGGCTTTACTAAGTGATCGGCAAACCCAGCCTCGGCAGTCCTACGCCGATCTTCTTCCATGGCATGTGCTGTTAAGGCAAGTACGGGAACATCGACGCCTTTATCTTGAAGAATCGAAAGCGCACCGAAGCCGTCCAGCTCGGGCATCTGAAGATCCATCAAAACAAGATCGACGTCTTTAGAGTGCTCCAATAGATGATCAACAGCTTCTTTCGCTGATGTCTTAGCGATGACCTTCGCCCCCGCAGAAGCNAGATAGATNGAAAACAGTCGAACGTTTTCTTTAGCATCATCGACAACCATTACCCGACGGCCACTTAAGGCTGTCTGGTTAACGGATTCTTTTTCTTCAACCGGAGANATATTCGTCGACACCACATTNACCACATCGACATTTTCAGGAACTTCGACCCGCACGTAGATTTCAAACTCAGAGCCTTTCCCCTGCTCACTGTGGACCAAACGAATACCCCCATCCATCAGTTCTGCCAAGTTCTTGGTCAACACAAGCCCAAGCCCAGTTCCACCCTGTCGTCGATTCGAACTTGAATCCACCTGNTCGAAAGGGCGAAACAGCCGGCCCTGCTGGCTTTTTGGAATACCAAGACCTGTATCCTTCACCCGAAAGCGCACCACGGCCTCGCCACCCTCAACTTCATCAAATTCACAGGACACCGTCAGCTTCACATAACCCTTTTCAGTAAACTTAATCGCGTTTCCAATCAGGTTATACANCATCTGACTTAATCGCTTCGGGTCAGCGATAATTTGATTTGGGACTCGCCCGGAGTTCTCAAAAACCAGGTCGATCCCCTTTTCTGCCGCCTTGACGTTAATCAAAGAGTAAATCCCATTCAGCATGCTTGGTAAATGCACGTTTTGTGGGGTGATCGTGAATTTCCCCGCCTCCATTTTTGATACATCTAGAATTTCCGTGATCAAGTCCAGTAAATGCTGAGCATTGTGTAAGATCGAACGAAGGGCATCTGAACTTTCAACGCCTTTTATNCCATCCTTGGTCAGCAAGTCTGCGTAACCGACAATCGCGGTCATCGGAGTACGGATTTCATGACTAATATTTGCAAGAAACTCGGTTTTAGCACGACTGGCCGCTTCAGAACGAACGACCTCGTCCATCAGCTGTTCATGCAACGAGGATGACAGCGAATACAAGGGCCTGAACACAGCCAACCATATGATCATTAAAGTTAGAAAAGCGGACACAACAAACAAAAATAAAGTCCAATTCATTTGATGCATATTTCGACGCTGCTGAAACANCANATCATCGATNGCCCTATCCAGGGANGTACCAAGACCCTTNCTAGCACTGATGGTTAGGTAAACGATGTCCGAGCCTAGAAAACGACTTGTCTGNGANTTATNNATCAGCTGGCCCGCTCGATCGATAAAGTCGAGCATTCTTTCGTCAAAGCCCTGCACGAACTTGGAAAACTTGGAGTCCTCGCGAACATAACCATCCAATTTCGATCGCACATCCGAATGCTTTTTTTTAAGCTCGTCCAATTTAATATTTAAATCCGAGCGAACGCTTGCGCGGTGCCCACCGAACGTATCATCCATCACTTCCGAAAGCAGAGCGATCTGGTTGACTAAGACCAATTGACTTCCCATGAGTTCGTACAGCTCGAAATTGACTTCTTGTCGCTCCATACTTCGGCGGGAGTACTCAAATAGACCAACAGAGCACAGCGTGATNGCCACCCCGCCCAATATGGAAAACAACAAAAACCGCTTCTTAGCACTTTCAAGAGACTGCTTTAAATGCGCAAAGGTCGACACAGGTTACTCCCCTAAAGCAGCTGCTTTTTCGTTAAGGTACCTTTTAATCAGATCAAAATCCGACTGAAATTGACGCTCACCAGAGGCAAGTCGTCGCAATATATCCTCCGAGAGTTCACCCAAGTAAAGATAGCCATAGGGCCGACAAACACCTTTCCACTTATGGAAAATTTGATGTACCGCGTCCCATTGACCTTGTTGAGTGGCCTCAAGCAGATCCTGGTATTCTTTAAGACGGTCCTCTGAAAATTCTTTCAAAAAGACTTCCAGTCCCGGCTCAGACTTTTCTTGCTGGACAAGATGTTTAAGGTCCATAAAACTATTTAATCTTATCAAGGATCGTGAGCAACCAAGAAAACAGGTTTCTTGGCAGCCCCGTCCCTATCGAAAGCGCGCCCATGCACCAAATATTGTTGATCGAAGACAGCAAAGAGGTCTTCAACCAAGTTAACGCAGGCCTATCAGGTATTGCCCAAATTCACTGGGCAGCCTCACTTGCTGAGGGCCGTGATTTCGTCGCCGAAAACCCGGTTTCACTTGTCCTTTTAGATGTCGAACTTCCTGATGGAAGCGGTGTCGACCTATGTAATGAATTTCAATCCGAGTACCCAGCAATGCCTGTTTTCTTCCTATCCGCCCATGCCGAACTCCCCGAGAAAGTCATGGGATTCGCTGCTGGGGCAGAGGACTATATCACAAAGCCCTTTCAAACCATGGAGCTTAAAGCACGCGTTGAAGCCAAACTTCGGAAAATCGATAGCATCAACTCAAGTCGGTCTGATTTTAGCTGGCAAGAATTAGAAGTCTTAAGAAGCCGACAAGAAGTCTTCGTGAAAGAAGCCAAAGAGCGAAAATCCATTCCTCTAACGGCCCTTGAATTTAAGATTTTGAGTTATTTTTGTGATCGCCCCGGAGAAGTCATTCACCGTGATGAAATTTTGAATGAAGTATGGGGAACTGACGTTCATGTTTACCCGCGATCGGTGGATACCCATGTCAGTAAGCTTCGCAGAAAAATCAAACCTGCGGACAGCACCATTAAATCGGTGCATGGAGTTGGCTACAAATTCGAGCCAACCCCATAAGTATCTCATCTAACTAGAACCAATATTTGGCGACAGCATTAAACTCGGCAGCATCGGGTCCATCAGAGGACACCAAAGCATATCTAACTTGAGCACCCAATGTGATCTGCTCAAGGGCCGTGCTTGCAATCGGAGCATCAAAACCAACTAGTGGTGAGACCCCTAGATACACATTTCCCTGCTCCCACACCGGCCCAGTGGCTGCACCAACATAGGAATAGCGCAAGAAACCAGCACCGGAAAAGTTNTAAGTTCCTCGTATCAAGGCACTTGTTCTAGAAATGGTTTCACCGCCATCAGTGCTTTCGTAGTCCTTATTCGATAGCTCTAGCCCAATGGCAAAAGGGATATAAGGCTGAAAACCGGCTTCTAAAGCCCAGTTCCCAGCCGCTTCGTAGGACCCTTCGGGCGAGGACACACCGAGCTGCAACCCAATATGGGGCTTGTACTCTTCATAGCTAGTTACAGAACGTGGCTCCACAAATTCGAACAGAACCTGCTTAGAATCATCAGAATTTTCCTGCTCGGATGCCGGCGCCGAAAAACTAGAGTGAGCCCATGCCATACAGGCCGCAACAATAAGGTAGTTAAATATTTTCATTGCTACCACCTACCGTAAGGCCTTCATTGATTCGATCGACATAATATGGCGACGTTGAAGAGGGATAAACTTATCACGCACGACTTGTTCCATTCGACGCGTCAGCTTTCCATTTTCAAGAGCATTTTCATACTCGTTAAGTCCATGCTCTTCACCTTGCTTTAAAGCTTCAAGAGCCGCTGGGTTTCCAAGAAGTTTTGCAGAAGCCGTGAATGCCTTCACAAACTGTCCCCATGGGCCCGAAGAAGAATCCGGCTTAATCGACTGATTGACCAACACGGACGTCCAGTAGTTTGCGGCTTCTTGGTGATTCAGTAAGAACTCCATAACTCGGTCGCGCTCAACCTGATTATCAAGACTTTCCAAAACCATTTCGTAGGCTTCAATAGCTGAAAGTTCTCCACGCAGCAAAGAATGTACATCATCTGCAAATGCAGCGAAGTCAGTGTCCTTTGCCATCGAATTCGAACCGATTGTGATTGTCGTATTTGATTCCATGATTACTCCTTCGTTTCGTTTTCTTTGCAGCCATTGGCTGCCGACATCTTCAAGACTATCTAGATCGCCGGCAGATTGATTGAGCTTGATTTGTTCCTTTTGTGTACAAACCTACAAATTTTCATCAAGTGGATTTGATATGACCGTAGTTCAGAACGCCAACAAACAGGCTTCCTCCAAGCAGGTTCCCCAGCGAGGCAACAGCGACAAACTTCATCACGGCCCCCCAATCGGATCCTTCATTCAAAAACGCATAACAAAAAGCCTCTGCGGCCCCAGCAATGGAGTGATGTAAACCACCGATACCAATGATAAAGGTCACAACATATATACAGACAATCTGGCTACTTGCCGGTGGCGTTGCCACAATCAGCCATCCACCCTGGGCCATTAACCACCCTGCCAACACGGCACTTAAAAAAAGTTGGGGCGACGAAAACTCCAGCAAATGCTTGGCGATATAGTTATACCCATCATGGGCCAATATCACAGGGTCCGACGAACTAATAAGATAAGAACTCACCAGTGCACCAAGTAAATTACCGGCCAACACCACCAGCCACACGCGTAGCAAGGAAAGAACTCCAATTTTTCGATCCAAAAAAGGATATATCGCAGTGGCAGTTTGCTCGGTAAACAATTGCGTTCCGCTCATAATACAAACGATAAACCCAAAAGGGTAAAGGATTGCCATGGCAAGCCGACGGTCAACGGCTGTCGCGATTTCTCCGGGAATCTGCGCACCAACAGAAACAGCCATCGCCGCAAACCCCAGTATCATCCCTGCCGCGATGGCCGAAAGAAATAGCGATGTCGTTGTCCGATCATGTTGCCGGAGCCCCTCATGAATGGCCTTTTGCAAGGTATCGTCTGGGTGCCGAACAGATTGGTCGATTCGCTTTACAATCACCGGTGTATAAAAACGATCTTCTTGTTCCCGTTCTTCCGACCTGGTGTGGGTTCGTTTTTCTAAATTTAAATCCTGAGTGGCCATCAACAGCTCCTTGTTAAGTCTCCATTATGAAGACACAGAATTCCTCCGTCCATAGGCCCAAAGGCCTTCAAAACGGCGAGCAGCAACTGAGACAGCGCAGACACCATTTGTGTAGAAAGCTGCACAGAATCTCCACCAGACAAGGTATTTTTCCTGCCCATGAATTGAGACATTTGATTTCATGGAAAACTCATTGAACGGAAAATTTACAGAAGCATACAAACTATTAACCGAAGAACTCGAATCATGGTTCGAAGTCGCAATCAAGGCGCTGCCGAACTTGGTCGTTGCCATTCTCGTCTTACTTGTGTTTGCGGGGATCGCTAAACTTGCACGTAAGTTGATCAAAAAACTGTCAAAGAAGATTGTCGACAACGAAGCTGTCACGGGACTTCTTGAGACACTGACTCAATTTATTGTTATGGCGGTCGGAGTCTTTATGGCCCTGGGCATACTGAATCTAGATAAGACCGTCACCTCCTTACTTGCCGGTGCTGGTGTCATTGGTTTGGCACTTGGTTTTGCCTTTCAAGAAATTGCGTCCAACTTTGTTTCGGGAATTCTTATTGCGTTTCGCGAACCCTACAAGTTGGGGGACATTATTGAAATAGATGGTCACCAAGGAACCGTGACAAAAATTGAATTACGAACAACAAGCATCACAACCTTTCAAGGCCTCGAGGTCATCATCCCCAACAAACGAATGTTTACAGAAACGTTTACCAATTACACGACCACCCCTCGTCGCCGAATTGATCTTGAAGTTGGGGTTAGTTACGGCGACAAACTCGATGAAGCTGTTGACGTCACCAAGAAGGCCCTTGAAGGCATTGACGGCCGACTAGAATCTGAAGAGGTCCAAATCTATTTTACCGAGTTCGGGTCCAGTTCGATTAATTTCGTTGCCCATATCTGGATCCCCTACCCGGCTAATCCAAATTTCTTAGAGGTGCGACACAAAGCCATCATGGCGATCAAGTCAGCCTTCGAAGAAAATGATCTAACCATCCCGTATCCGATACGAACTTTGGACTTTGGCATCAAAGGTGGACAACCCCTCCATACTCAGCTTTGAGCCAAACCATAGAGTCCCAACTAAAAAGGCCAGCTGATCCAGCTGGCCTTTTCTTTAGTCATGGTTGTAATCGAACGTGTTAGATCGAAAGCTGACACTGCTTCGAGAAGTCCGCATTTTGCTGAATCATCCCGCTTAACTGACCAGCGAACGAGGCCCCAGTCTTGGCATCATAAAGGCGCTCCATCGACCCCTGAAGCTCACGCTTCCACTGAGCTTTTTCGATGCCTTTGCAGCCTGACAGATAAGCCAAAGCATCTACGTGATTTCCTTCACCCAAGGCCACTTGCTTTTTGATTTCTTGAAGGTTTTGGTCAATATACTCTTCGCGCATCTGCTTCGTGATGTGGTACTCAAGCATCGAGCACTCACCCCATGACGAAGAGTATTGTGACGACGACATATATCCCCCAGTTGTTACACCTGGGTCAAAAGAGGCTGTGGTCTGCTCAGTGGAAGAACCAACTGTTGAGGACACCGCTCCATGCTTTTTAGTGTTTGCACCCCAAGTGTTCCCTTTGTATTCATAGGTTTTTAACCAGCCATCTTTGTAGACCATTTTTGCGCAAGAATATTGGTCAGCTAAAGCAGTATTGGCTTGAGCTAGAAATAAACTGAACACAGCGAATGAAACGATTTTTTTCACGATCCCCCCTCAAATTGGATATCTGGTAAGTACATATGCCCTCTGTAAGATTGTCAATTTCCCCCCCACATCGAAACAAGAACACGACATTAAAACGGCTTTTCCTGACACTACTTTGCGCAGTGTCATGGTCATTGGACGGACAGACAAAGCCCTCCACGCAGCAAGCCGACTTTGCTTTCAGTAAAGCCTGGATCAATCTTTTATTTTATTCTGGCTCAGCGAAGGACTCATACAAAAGTCGAGTCATTAACAGCGAATTCTTCATACACCCGTCAGGAAGAACCGATCCATCGGCCGAGCTAAAAGCCACAATTGAACTTTTCAAAAAACAAATTCCAACCACGGACGATCACCCTCAGTGCCTTTTCCCTGCAAGATACCACTTACTAAAACAACACTTTCAGCTACAACCACCGATCCAGTGCAAGCGACTGAACAACTGGACGAAGTCCTATGCCCCTAAACAGATGGATTTAGTGTACGCTTCGCAGTACATATCCAACCCAGCTTCTGTTTTTGGGCATATATTTCTAAGCACCCCCTCCGACCGGCAAACGGAAAGCCTTTGGCAAACCTATAATTTTGCAGCCGGGATACCGAAGGAAACCAGCGGCTTCGGATATATTTGGGGCGGACTAACGGGGTGGTTTTATGGCGATTTTTCGATCATGCCTTACTACCAACGGCTTTATCAGTACGGAAACATCGAAAACCGTGACCTTTGGGTGTTCCCACTTAAGCTTTCAGACAGCGAACTCCAACAAATGCTTCGCCATTTGTGGGAACTCGTCCACCGGGCAAAATTTGAGTACTACTTTATGGACGAAAATTGTGCCGGAGTCCTGCTTCGACTATTCGCCGCCAACCTAAACGGAAACGAAGACCTTAGCGATCTACCGTTGACCTCGAGCCCCCTTGCTGTGATCCAAACGATGTACAAACTAGATCGTCTTGATTCGCCTAAATGGGTGGCGTCCCGCTTTAACCGGGTCAAAACACAAGTCGCACAGCTGACCAGCAAGCAAGAATCGGCCTTTTACAAAAGCATCTACTCGCATCCGGCCAAGCTATCCACAACCGACCCAACAGTGGCCGAAGCGATCATTGAATACCTGAGCTTCGTCACGCACGAAAATCACGGAAAACTTCCCGAGCCATTTCAAGACCTGGAAAAGTCAAGCTACCTGCTTCGCGCAAAAAGCAACCAGCCAGCACTTGAAATCAATCACCCCAATATTGAAACAGCCTCGCCGGAAAAATCACACCCTCCATTCGCTGCAACCTTAGGCTATTCGATTTTAAACTCGGACCAGGTTTTTGACTTCAGCTTCCGCTTTGCTATGCACGATATGTTAGATCCAGAAGCTGGATTTATCGCCAACTCGACTTTGGAAACCATGGACCTACAACTGTCCACCAATGGCAAGGACCTGTGGCTAAAGAAGCTGACCCTATTTAATATGGAAAACATCCAGCCCGTTTGGCTGTTTGCTCCACAGTTTTCGTGGCGCGCTTTCTTAGGTTGGCAAGAAGACATTTTCACGAAGAGCCATCTTTTTGATAACTACTTTAGTGCCGAGCTAGCCTATGGTGGCGGAGCCGACTTCGGCGGAAGCACATTTTATATCTTAGCTGACATAGTTGCTAATATTGGCAGCGAAATGACCCCGAGCCATTACGAAACCGGCCCCGAAATAGGATGGATCTATTCTGCCGGCTGGTGGAAAAGCCTGATCAAGGCGAGATACCTGAAGTCTGTATTGGATGATCTTGAAAAAGACCGCTTCGAGACCCGAGCCAGTTTCCGAATCCAACTGAATAAAAACCTCAGCTGGATCCAAGAGTACCACTGGACCCAAATCAACCACCTCAACCAACAAGCCCACCGCCTAAACACCCAACTCCGCTATTACTTTTAGTAGGAACCCGCCTCTACCTTCTCGGTGAGGTGTCTTCGTCCTGCTGAAGACAAGGTTTCTTCGGTCTGCGGATAGATGCTTTCTCTTTGAGGGGCCTCCGTCGAGCGTGAAGTATATGGATCCGGCCTGGTGCACAATAGTCGGGAGTAAAAAATCAGGTGCTCACGTATATT
>NYZX01000155.1 GCA_002686065.1 Pseudobdellovibrionaceae bacterium
GCTTGGCCAGTCTAATTTCGCAAATAAGCTCAAAGCGTTCTGGCGAGTTTGCAAAGCCAATTGCGACAGATCCACCTGCTTCTGCTTAGCCACAACCTCGGCTGTATGGATCACCATTGCGGGGTGATTGGTCTTCCCGCGAAAGGGCACCGGAGTCAGAAACGGAGCATCCGTTTCGACATGCAGGCGATCCAAAGGGACAATGTCTAAAGTTTCACGCAATTCTGCGGCGTTTTTGAAAGTCACGATCCCTGAATAAGCAATATTGTAGCCGTATTCCAAGGCCTTTTCAGCCAATAGCTTGGTTCCAGTAAAGCAGTGAATCAGGCCTTTAACACGTCCGTCGAATTTTTTAAGAATTTCAATGGTTTCAGGCTCGGCATCACGAGTATGGATCTGAACAGGAAGCTGGTATTCCTCAGCTAAAGCCATCTGAGCCTCAAAAGCATGAACCTGCTTATCGCGGGGTGCCTGCTCGTAGTAGTAATCCAAACCGATCTCACCAACTGCGACCACCTCTTTGTCATTGAAGTGATCCCGCATAAATTTTTCACAGTCGGCATCAAACTGAACGGCGTCATGTGGATGTACTCCCAAGGTGCAAAACACTCGAGGGCTGTATTTTTTAGCGATTTCAAGAACTTTGGGGTGATCTTCAGGACAGGTTCCGATGTTGATCATTCGCTCGACCCCGTTTTCAAGGGCCTTTTCCAAGACCTCTTCAGGGCTAAGCTCCATCATTGAAAAGTGACAGTGGGTATCGATCCATCTCATAGGGCGCAGTTTACCACGCCTTGTAGGTTCATCCTAATGGTTCATCGATCTAAATAGGTTCTATCGAAGCCAAAAGGTCAGGCCGCCTGATTTAAACCGCCCATGGCGGGCTCTTTTGTCGGACCAGCGGCATCCGTGGTTTTTTCATCACTCACAGAGAAAGTTCCAGCAGGAAGCATATGTCGACCACGTGATAACTCGTCAAGATGCCGAACCCCTAGCTGCACATCTTTGTTTCGAGCGTTCAATCTTTTGGCCGATTCAACATTCTTCTTAGCAAACTCAGCCGTTTCACCATTTAAATTTAATAACTCGTGCACGGACTTCTCGATATGCTCCAAACCCGCCGTCTGCTCGCTAAAGGCGACTACAAACTCGTCCAGACTTTTCGACGTTCCATCCGACTGAGCGTTTATCTGATCCAAAACCTCGGCAACGACATCCACCTGCTTGACTCCGTCAGAAACAGTCTTTTTAGAGTCTTCTTGTATCCGAGCCATCGATAAATCCAAATCCGATTGCATCTTTTTAGACTCCGTCATGCTTTCACCCAACAGGCCCGCAATCTCACTGGAGGCGTTCCCACTTAAGGTGGCCAAACTTCCAATTTCTTCGGCAACAACAGCAAACCCTTTTCCGGCTTCACCAGCACGAGCAGCCTCTACGGAGGCGTTAAATGCCAGTAGCTTGGTTTGAAAAACGATTTCGTCAATGACCCCCGTCTTTTCACTAATTTTTCCGATAATATCCACCAGCTGCTTAAAACTGTCTTGGGATTTTCGGACTTCATCAATGACATGAACATTCATATCTTCAATATGTGTCATCGCTGTCTTCATCGCTTGAACTGATTTCAACCCGTCAGCGACCTTGGCCTGAGTCAACTCATTTCCCTCTCGTGCCCCGACAATCAATCGCTTGTTGGACTCAAGCAGCTCACCAATTTGATGAGATGCCGACGACGTGCTTTCGACAGCGGCCTGAACTGAACTAGTCCCACGATTCAGGTTTCTTGAGTTCAAAGACACAAGACTTCCGATGTTTGCTAGCTCATGAACATGTTTACGTAGATGCTCCGTCACCCCACCTAAACTTTTATCAAGTCGCCGAATCAAAACCAGCGCCATGAAAACAATAACCACGGACGCAAGGCCCAGCATTCCTAAATTTACATAAAGGCGGGTTGAAAACGCGCGCTGAGAGGCCGCGATGCTATTACCAATCTGATGTCTTTGTGACTCAATAACGGATTTCACATCATTAATTGACTTCGTAACAAGCCCAAAGGTTTCATGCCCATCTAACTGAAAACCTCCTGTTCCAATTTTCTCTAGAAGAACAAGGTGACGACGGGTCACTTCTTTCCAATGCTCTGTCACCAGGATCGCCTCAAAGATATCGCGAACCTCGGGGCTTAAACTATCTAGTTTGCCGCCAAGATAGGTCTCAAAGCCTCCTCGTAGACGCTGTAACGCGGTCACCTCATCCCCTGATAAAGGTTGATTTCTCGAGATGAACGAGGACAGCTTTGCCCGGAATAGCCCCCCATTTTCCTTCGCACGCTCTAACACCAATAAATCACGATACTGAGCCGTTACGTCGACGGACGGCGAGTTGTTTGCCGCCTGAACCAATAGGCTCATCAAAAAATGAATTTCGCCGGTGTAAGCCGTAACAACCTCACCCGCTCCAGCGCCTTGAGCGACCTTGGCCCGAAACCCAGCATAGGCGGTCTTCAAGTTACGAAGCCTAGTCTTTGCCCCTTCGTCAAACGAGCCCGCCTGCGAAACAGAAACAACTTTTTCCAAAAAATCATCCGTCTTCTTACGACGTGTTTCCAACACTTCTAACGAGGTTCCACCACTTAAATAGACTGCCGAAGTTCCTCGTTCAATTTGCGAGTTGTGAATCAGGTCAGAAATGGGATCGATGATCGCAAAGTCCTCGTCCAGAACTTTCGCCTTACTTAGACGTTCCCACGAGCTCGTAATAACACCTGTTGCTAAAACGCCGTATCCGATAACTGGAACAATAACAACGGCAATGACCAGCTCTTTTAACGATAATTTCTGTAACATTCTATACCTCGCGAATCATTTATCGACACAGACAGGGCAACCTTGATAGCCCTGATGGCTAGAATGGTGACCTTTTACGGACTCTTAAAGAACATTAAGTAAACCGAGACACCTAAACCTTCTGAAAATTAATCAGTTAGTTTATCCATCACCTTGAAAAAAGGAACTTAAGAGGATGGGATCAACTAGGCTTGCGAGCGAACAAAGATGTTCTCGAAAACGAGCGGTCGCGAAATATTTCGAAAAACATCTTTTTCCATTTCGAAAAAAAGTTGCGCCAACTGATCAAGGCGCTGTGGACCAATTTGACTGAGGTCTTGTAAAGCCGAACGAAAATCCTCGTGAATCAGATGATTCGCTCCGCCGGCAAGAACACGAGCATCACGAACCATCTGTGTCGCAAGCTGTGCAACGAACAACATTTGCTCTTTGTCCTGAGCCAGCTCTTGAGTCAAATCCCAGTAGGCGGTCTGCTTTCGGTCCACAAGATACTGCAGCAACATCAAAGCCTGCTTTCGACGCTGCTGACTTTCCTCGCTCACCAAATTTTCAACCATGTCCACTCGGCCGTGACTGGCTTTAACAGCCCAGTCGGGGGCTTTAACCAACTGCCGAACTTCACTTTCATTCAAACTTGAAAACCGCGACACTTGGACACGCGACCGAATGGTTTGCAACAAACCACTTGGATTCGATGTGGTCATAAGAAAGAAACTGTTTTCCGGTGGTTCCTCAAGACTTTTAAGCAAAGCGTTCGCGGCTTGAGAGTTCATATTTTCGGCCTCGTTGATTATCACAACGCGCGACTTACCCATCTGCCGAAGCGAAAAGAACTTTATGACCTCTTTGGTCTTTTCGATTTTTATCGCATTCCCTTCGGGTTCGACCAAAAGAAGNGATTCGCTGCTNCCTTTTTCAAGGCGAATACAACTCGCACAGGTGCCACAAGCACGCGGACTGGTTTCGCAAACAATGGCTTGAGCCAGGCCCATCGCGACTTTTCGCTTTCCAATTCCAGAAGGCCCCACCANCAAAGTCGCATGAGATAATCGTCCCGACTGGATNGCCTGAAGCAGCCGANCCAAGACCTCTTGATGGCCAATGACCTGATCTAGGATTCGAGCCATTGACGCTCCTTCAAGCTATCTAAAAGACCAAGCAAAAGCTCTTCGGGGCCGATCGAGGCATCCAACACTAACCAACGTTCCGGATCAGACTTCGCTTGTTGCAAAAAACTATCGCGGACATTTGTATGAAACTGTTCTTTTTCCAGTTCGAAGCGGTCTTTCTTCTGACCTTGCTGCTCTTCCCTTTTGCCTTGGCGACGCTGGCTTTCTTCGACTGTCAAATCCAACAGCACCGTCAGGTCAGGGACCAACCCCGCTGTGGCGTAGTTGTTGAGCCAAGCGACCTCGTCCGCATTCAAGCCACGGCCCCCAACTTGAAAGGCCACCGAACTGGCCGTGAAACGATCGCANAGAACCCAGGTTTTTTTCTGCAAAGCGGGACGGATGACTTTTTCAACATGTTGGGCTCGACCAGCTTCATATAACAGTAGCTCACAACGAGGCACCGGAGCTTCACCTTCCGTTGACAGAAGGTGTTGCCGAAGCTTTTCAGCCAATTCGGTTCCGCCCGGCTCGCGAGTCACCACAAAATCGCGACCCGCCTTNGTCAAAGCCTGCTGCAGACCCTTCATCAAAGTTGATTTACCCGAGCCGTCTAGGCCCTCAAAGACTAAAAACATGTGACTCCCGCCGATGTGGCCCCATTTCCCCCAATTTACCGCCTTTTGTCTAGTGATTTAGGGGATTTTACAGCCCTGGACTAGATCTTCAGCGCCCACAGCCCGATAGAAAACCTATGGAAATCGAAAACAAAATCAAGGTGTTAATTGTTGACCATGATCGGCAGCTAGCCAGACGGCTTTCGGATTACATCCGTCGCCACGGCTTCGATACAGATCACACCTATTCGTTTCGTGAAACCCGCAGCAAGGTGCTTAGCTGGCACCCACAGGTCATTATCTGCGACGTTATGCTGACCGACGGAAACGCCTACGACATTTTGGATTTTCTAAAAACCGATCCTGCGGCCAAGGTGAATTTCACCACATTTATGGTGATGTCATCACACAACAGCCAAGCCAATGTTCAACAGGCCCTAGACCGCGGAGTCAACGACTACGTCTGTAAGCCGTTTCAATTCGAAGATATGGTCAAGCGATTGGTTTTCAACTGCCGCAGCTTCCGACGGCTTCAAGAGCTCAATCAGCGCGACTACCAAACGATCGACGACAACAGTTTGATGATGCACTTAACAAACCTCGTGCTTCGCCAAGCTCTAACCGGCCGCGACCTGGAGCGTACCCTATTTAACTTGACCCGAATGCTGACCATGAAAATGGACGGCGTCCGCTGCAGCATAGTTGACTGCATTGAAGAAAACACGGGCGTTGTTGTGACCTCAAACGACAACAAAGAAGCCTCAGGGATTGTTTTAGACTTGGGGAAGTACCCTGAAATCAAGCACGTTCGAAACACACGAATGACCATTGCCATTGAAGACCTTCAACAGGATCGTCACTTGAAGTACATCAAGAAGTTCCTAAGTGATATTCAGTTTAATTCGATGGTTGTTTGCCCGGTCAGCCGCGGCCGTGACTTCTTTGGCGTTCTGTCTTTGAAATTACCGGATTCAAAAACGGTTCTTACAGACAACGAGCTGCGATTTATCGAAACCGTCGCACATGTGGTTAGCCTTGTTCTGAGTGACGAAAACTACGCCGACAAACAAAACTACTGGCGTGAAAAATCAAAAACCCTACGAGTCGTCTAGACGTGATGGAGCTACCATCTAGGACCTGGAACCCTTTAGACGTAGTCATCCCAGAAGGTGATGGCGTCGGCGATTCGAGATAGCAGGGTTTTACTTTCTTTGTAGGACTTGAATCGCTCATGGAATTTTTCGGTCACGTCATCGACCTCATGCATGGCCTTTTCCAAATCCACCTTCGACATAACCTTCTCGGTCAAAGCATCGAAGATGCGTTGTTCCTGGTCACAGAATACGCCGTCGCTGTAAAAAACCAGGCGCGCTAAATACAATAACATTCCTCGATCACGAGCCTCGGTGATCCCTTGAAAGTGAACCTCTGGCGGCTGTGGGCTATGAAAAACATTCAAGATCTCAGCTTTTTGAGTGCCCGTGGCATTGGGAATCTTCTGAATGGCATCCTCGATAAACTTCCGCTCAGAGACTTCAATTTTGCCGTCAGCCTTCACCAAAGATACGAGGGTTGACCACATGGCCATCTGGCTGGGATTTAAAGAATCTGACATGGCGCCTCCTCAGGGTGCTATCTGCTTAATTATACACATGAATTTCAAAAGCCCCCAAGATTAAATATCGGGGTCGGCTGCTGGTCCAGGTCCCCGCTAGAATCCACTAATTGCAGGTTTGAACTGGACCTTTAGGCCAAGTTCCGCTAGTCTCGGTCGCTTGTAGAGGTGATCAATGCTGGCTTTTCTATCTATTTTGCACATCATAGTAGCAGTTGCTTTAATCGGACTGGTTCTTCTTCAGGACTCCAAAGGCGGAGCCATGGGCGTATTCGGTGGCGGCTCAAGCCAATCCGTATTCGGAGCCACTGGCGGAACCAATGTTCTTGTAAAGCTAACTCGTGCTGCCGCCATTCTGTTTTCGATCACTTGCATTTATTTGGCCTACACGACAAGCAGCAATCAGTCTGGAAGTGTTCTTGATAAAGCGACAATTCCAACCACACAAAGCGCCCCTGTTGAAACTGGTCTTCAAGAAACAGCACCTGCGACTGATTCAACAGCCACTCAGCAGGATTCTGCTAATCAGTAATCTTGTCCGAAAGTAAGTAAGCATGCGCTATCTTGCATCTGGCCTCGCATTCGTCGTTGCCGGTTATTTTGTCTACCTCATTGCGATGAGCCGCCCTGCGGACTCTAAAACCTCAGCAAAGCCCATCGCACAAATCGAGAACATCTCTGAACAAGTTAAAATCACTCGCTTAAGAACGCCTGAAAAAGTCGATTTCATTTATCCTGGTGAGGTGGTCGATGCTGGCGGAGCCAA
>NYZX01000156.1 GCA_002686065.1 Pseudobdellovibrionaceae bacterium
TTTTTATCCTTAAAGCCATGATGAGCCGAATTGGACGAGTTCTGGGAAAAATCATGGATATACCCGGCGCAGACCGCAACACTGTCTGTCAGCTGCTTTTTGATTCGCATCTGAACCTTGGCTCCACCGTTATAATTCTTTTGAGCGACGCTTGAATCACCCTCACCTTCCCACCACTCCGTATCACTAGCCGTGTTATAGCTAATAGCCAAAATCGCGTTCAAAGTCTGACTAAGAGGGTAATCAACCCCTAGACCCGCTTCAGCTTCTACTGTTTCGTAGAAAGGCTTTCCATCTGGACGATCTAGTTGTGTCGACTGAAGATCGGCATAACGTGCAAAAACAAACAAGTGGTCCCAGGACAAGGGCACGGAGACCTCAAGCTGAGGGCCTTCAAGAACACAGTCTCCTAAAACGTGAGTCGTAAAACAAAGGTCTTTCTTTAAATAGCCAAGTTCAGCTTGAATAAACCTTTTTGTGTCTTCATCAAAAGATCTACTATTTGAAGAACCCGACTCTGCCGCCACCGTAAACGAAAAAACAAATACATAAAAAAAGAACCAGTATTTCATCATAGCCTCCACAACCTACAACCAAACCGCCTGGCATAAGGCGGCCGACAGGACAACGGCGTCTCGCCGAGATTGATCAATATGATCTAAGCGCTGCCACAGCACATCGTTGTATAAAAGATAGTAAAATAAGGTCGGACGCGTGATCTTGCGCGCCCAACACTGATAACTAATGCCATCAGGGTGCTTCTGATCAAGCCCTGCCAAATGTCCTAGACAGGATCCTAAAACCAAAAACGGGGCTAGCCCAGAGTGCTGCCATGGCAATTCTGGAACATCCGTAAGTTCCATATTTATATTAGTAATTTGCCCACCGGCGTTGCCGTGACCGTCATAGACCACCATCAAGGTGTCAGCGCGATTAAATACCTCAATCAGGTCTTCAGAAGTCTGCATATCTAACGAAACTAGCTCCGCGCCGAACTGAGTCTTAAGGCGTTCCTCGACCCGATCATAGTAAAACGAGTACGGCCGCTTTCCACCATAGACGAAGTAGACTTTGGGGGTAAAACCTGCCGACCAGGCCGTTCCTCCAAAGACCAGAACAGCGAATAGAATTGATACAAGGCCACGAAATGGCGACGACCAGATGAACACGAAAAAAGCCCTTTACTGCGACAATGCCAACAGTTTATCAGACACACCCACGACCCGACCCATTAACAGTATCGTCCTTGAAATATATTCAAGGGCGTTAACAGGATCGACTCAGCCAGAGTTTGAATGATGTGCGCTGACTTAAATCCCTTAGGATTCCATGGTCTACTGAATAAAGCTTTTCAAAAGGGGGCCGCGAGCTATGTATACACTNAGCTTCTACCAAATCTATTCGATCGTCGTCCTGAGCCTNGCGGTNGGATCCGTGTTATACNTCCTTCGACGCCTAAAATCTGAAGAAAAGAAACGCCTAAAATCCGTTAAAGAAATGGACGTTACAGAAGCCGTAGAAACGGACGTTTTTGATGAAGACGGCGAAGCTATTGCTCGCGGACAGGCCTTTAACAGTATCGAAACAAGGTTTCATCAGATTCGCCGATTTACCGTCCCGACGATCCTGGTCATTACTGCTGTTTTACTTCTAGCCCCTCAGCTGACAGCTGTACCAGCCGCATATATTTCTCTGTTTGCAGGCGCTATCGCCGTTTTGTTAGGGATATCCGCCAAACCACTTCTAGAAAACTTAATAGCAGGAGTGGTCATCACCTTGTCGCAACCGATTCGAATCAACGATACTGTGCGTATCGACGGAAAATATGGAACGGTCGAGCGGATCAATCTTCTGTATACTGTTGTCAAAATTTGGAATTGGAATCGGTGGTTAATACCGAACCACAAACTTCTACAAAAAGAATTCGAGAACCTGTCGTCGGGGGACGATCTCGAATGGGCATATATCGATTTTTGCGTATCTCCGGAGGCAGATCTTGAGCAGGTCAAAGCCATCGCAAAACAGTCAATGGAGTGTCGTTATTTAAAAAAGTCCGAGCCTCCTTCTTTTTGGGTGATGGAGCTAAACCCAGACCACATCAAATGCTGGGTCGCTGGCTGGGCCGAAAACGCGGCCGAAGCATGGGCCCTTAAATCAACGACACGGCGTAACCTTGGCAAAAACCTCCAGGCTGCGGGAGTGGCATTCCAATCTGTAAACAATCAAGTCTCGGTCAGCCCACCAGCGAACTAAGCCCATCTGGTAGGAGTTTGTAATTTTCTCCTGTTGCGAATGGTTTTGCCGCACTCTGTGGCAAAATGCTTTACAGCGAAGGTGATTCTTTCAATAGTGCCCTCATGAGGAACGAGGGATTCAGACAAAAACTACGCCAAGAGATGCTTGATCGAACCAAGCGCAACCCGAGCTATTCAATGCGCGCCTTTGCTCGAACACTGGATCTTGATGCGGCCACCCTGTCACAGCTATTAAGCGGCAAACGAGCCCTTACCGATAAAATGTGCCTAAGACTCTCTGGGCGACTCAACCTCAGCCCTGAGGAAACCCAAACTCTGATGAAGGATGAATCCTACCAGCTTGTAAAAAACGACCAATTCGAAGTCATATCAGATTGGTTCCACTTCGCCATACTGGAGCTGACTTACCTTCCCCACTTTAAGCCGTCCGTAAAGTGGATCGCGAAGGTACTGGGAATCACCCAACACGAGACTAAAGACGCCGTAGAACGATTATTTCGCCTAGGCCTGTTAAAAAAGTCCAATGCCACCTGGGTCGACACAATGGGGGACGGAGGCAACCTTGGCAACTCGGTACCGGGCATTGCCTACACCAATTACCAACGCCAACTTCTTAAGAAAGCCAACCTTGCCATGGATCAATTTCCCTACGACCAAAGAGTTCAAACCTCTTCGACCTTTCCTGTCTCGAAAACATTGATCCCTAAATTAAAAGACTATTTTTTAAAATGCATTAAAGAAACCAAAAAACAAGCCTCTGAAGCCGGAGACTACGACGAGGTTTACCAACTGACCTTGTCACTTTTTCCGGTTTCAGAAACAACACGGGGGAAAACCAATGATTAAGAATCCAACGAAAACCAAAGGAAAACCAATGAAACTAAGACTACTAGCCAGCTTAATGGCCAGCATATTTATGACCCAAATGGCCTTCGCAGGAAAAGACGGCGGCGCAGGAAATGTAGAATGCTCTGAGTACATCGAGATGGTCGACAAAGTCGCCTCAGACTTCCTAGACGTTATTGGGCAAGATAACGTTGATAAATACACCCGGCTGATCAACGTTGAAGCCTTGTGGAATGCCCAAGTGGGACTTAAATGCGTGCCCGTCTCTGACTTCGACGAGAGCGTCCCTGCAGCCGAAAAAGACTCAGATGCATGGAGCAACATCGATACAAAGACAACGCAGTTAAAGTATGAACGATGGAGCGGTCGCCTAATCCAGGATAAAATTCGTCTAGTCACCCATGAACTGGCCGTCTTAGCTTCACTTGAATCAAGTGGCCGATATTCACGCTCGAAAATGATGAGGCAAATACTTTTAGACTTCCCAAGAACAATCGGTGATCGCTTAAAAGCCGATACCGTGATTTACAACCATATCACCGGCGAAGTGACATTCCTTACGCCCTACTTTCTTATCAACGACAGAAAACATTATTTTGGATGGTTTTTCACAAATGAAACAGGTCAGTGCCGGTTTTTAGGCTATGATAAATACATGCGGTCCAGCCGTGCCGGCACAACGTACCGTCGACCAGTTTTGAAGTTTAGAAGTGACGGTGGCATAGACAAAATACTTAACCCGGTCGATTCAGGAGACTACTACAACATCGTCGGTGAACTGACCTGCAAGTAAGAATAAGGTACGGACACACTTTTGGGACGCACCGAGTCCCAAAAGTGTGTCCGTACCTTCCTACCTTCCTAAAAAACTCCAGGGCAGGACAAAGAGGGTCTGCGACTTGAGCGATGAGTATACCGCCCTAAAAGTTCAAGATACACCTTGCTCCGTCGACTGTCGCCGTCCCCAAGACTCTGAACCATCGCCCCCAAGGCCTCACGCATTGTCGAATCTGAGTCCTGAAGCCGAGAACTTACATAACGCTCAAGGTAGCCTTCGACACGCCCTTGACGATCCACAAGCCGAGCAACCATCGCACGCTGCACTTGAACATCATCGATATACCGATCCTTTGCGGCAAAAAACCCCACTCTAAACACAGCCAAACTAGATGCCTCAAGGGCTGATAGAACCAGGTCTCGAGCCTCACCAGGCCCCGCTTCGTCCATCATCACCTCGATGGTCCACTTAGCAAGTCGCTCTGGCGCCCCGCCAGACCAGTCATTGTGCTCTTTTATGGCCAAAGACAAGACGTCAGACAGTTTCATAGCTGTCCCACTAGACAGCCCCCTCATACGAAGCAGGCCTTCGACAAGCATTGCCCTTCGCCCGTAGGGCCTGCGATCAACTGAAGCCAGCAATGCCTCGGAAAGCAGACGGGCCATATCTTGATTGTTTTCGCGCAACATCACTAAAATGGCTGATTCGGCATCTTCCCGCTTCACACTATCGGCCTGGTACAAAGCTTGATCGATGAGACCGGAAAATTCCCCCTTGTCCTTAGAGCCGGACAGAATCTGCCCAACTAAGCGTCCCAAACGAGGCCTATTCGCAGCAAGGGTTTTTAAGACTTTCTGAAAGTCCCGGCTATTTGCATACCAGGATTTAAAAAAACTTTTACCTTCAGACAAAAGACTATAGACATCGACACCAGAGGCAGCAGCCTCGCCCATAAGTCGGACAACAGATTTTGCCGAAGCTGGGCGCTCTACCTCGCCAAGGTCGTACACGTACTGAAACATTTGAATGTAATCGTTAAAATGGACAAGTCGCTGAGCCAAAGGTTGGCTTTGCAAAGAAAACATCGACTCCATAGCAGAAACTAAAACGGAAACATTGTTAGGTATATCTATAGCAGCGCTATTTAATATTAAAATATAGTGGCTGATAACAATATCAATCGAATGATACTTAGCCAGATACTCGGGCAAACTGAGGCCAAGACCGAAGGCTTTTTCCCGAAAGACTTTGAGTGCTGGATGACCGGCCATCCGATCAAGATCAATAATATTAACGACACCATCCGACATCGCCTTTAAAGGCAATATGACGGGGTTATACCCCTCATGGCTAAGTACTTCAGCCCGATCCATTGCCACCTGATATAGGCCTGTCGCGTAGGCCGCACGACCACGGTTCGCACGGCCCTGAGCCTCGCCGTCGCTGATATATAAACCTTTTCGAAGAATGGACATCAAGTTTTCAACACTGGGCGTACCATGATACATCCACCCCTTGTCTGTATACCTGGACTCAAAATCCTGCACAGACATCAACAGTTCACTTGGCAAACCATTCAGACCCCGATCGGCGAGACTTCTATCCTCCAAAGAGTCATGATCTAAAAACTCGGGAACCAACCGATAACCGACAATTTCGGATACCTGTTCGACAAGTCCAGCAATCTGTTGGTCTAAACTATTTGGCCTTGCCCGATACAAACGGTTATGAGCCCCTCCAGCAAACGAGTTACGAACAATTTTACCAAACTGTTCGATCGCTTTAGCGTCCTTAACAATCAAGGCCGATGCCCCTTTCACCACAACGTCTTGGTTCAGCAGGCGCAGCTCACTGGCTAAAACCCTGTCGTCTAGGTACTGCACCCATGGAAGCTCTAGGAAGGGCCTGATCCCACGCACAGTCTTTGTTGGTCCAGTACGAACGCCCTGATCAGCTTTGATGTAATTAATTTGACCACGAATAAAATCGTCAACTATCGACCCAAACGACGGAGGCTCAATAAACTGCCCAGTCTCTATATCAAATCCAAGGAAGTCGACAGTCAGCCCGCCTTGCGGGATGGTTCTTTCGATATGCTTTGCATAAGGCTTCACATCTCCGAAGCGAAGAAACCCTCGTTTTAAGACATGATCCGACTCCGAAAGCCCGTAGTGCTCTTGCGCACTGTTCACTATACGAAGAAGCCGCTCGTTAATTTTATGGGCTTCCGTTGATTCAGTGATGTAAGAAAGGTCGATATCACTACCCACACCATGAAACTCTAAACCACGAACATCTCCAGATTCCGAAGCGATTTGTTTTAACACTTCAAAGCTTTCAACAGTTGGGTCGATCCGTTTAGCCAGATAAATACGACGGTATAAATACTGAAACCCCAAGCGAACGTCTCCGCCAATGGCAACCAGACGAAGATTTCGATCAAGATCCTGGGTGGACTTTTTTAAATAAGAAAACAGTCGAACCCTTCGAACTTCAGGCTCCCCATCCGGAACAACGGGGTAAACATACCGATCAAACGCCGACTTCAATGCAGCAGCGACCAAGTTTTTAGACTCAGCCACGACCGGATCAGGGATTTTACCGTCACCAGACTGATACTTCTCGGGCACCAACAAATTTGGGAACTCGGATGACTGAAAGTAGCCCGCCCCACCATTCGCGCTGACACTTGTCGCGCACAAAACGGCACTAGCTAGAACTGTCGTTAAAATGGAAAGACCACGTAGAAATTTCAATATACGACCTTCAATACGCCAGGGTAAATGATCAGCCCAATGTTTGGATCTGACCAAATACACAGCAAGATACAGACCAGCCCAAAATTGGCTTTTAGCGAATCCTTTGTGTTGTAGTAAGATCAGCAGATACTCTTATTTGTGCCTGGAGAAGCTGTGCCTCGAATTCCAATATTACTGCGTGATTCCGACTGGCTTGTTGTAGATAAGCCCTACGGACTTTCAGTTCATAACAATGAGGATCCAGAAAACCTAATTAAGGTTTTATCAGCAGAAGCTAACATCAAAGATCTTTTCCCAGTCCACCGGCTCGACAAAGAAACCAGTGGCATCCAGATTTTTGCCCTGAACAAATCAAGCGCTCAGAGGCTTTCACTGGAGTTTCAAAATAACCGGGTTCAAAAACTTTATTGGGGCCTTATCAAAGGAACTTTAAATCCCGCAACGGGCTGCTGGAACAAACCTTTGACGGATAAAGCTGAGGGACGCCGATCACCCCAAGGTTTAGCCAAAAACCGTGTCCCTTGTCAGACAGACTACAGAGTCATCAAAACCTCCGCGCATTTAAGCCTTTGCGAATTCAACCTAATAACCGGCCGCCAGCATCAGATACGAAAACACTCTGCTTTAGCAAAGCACCCCTTAGTCGGGGACAACCGTTACGGATCCCCGGGGCTCAACCAAAAGGTTAAGGAACTTTATGAAACGGACCGCATGTTTCTGCACTGTACGAAAATAGAAATTGCTGGAGTCACTCTAGAATCAAAACCAGACCGCATATTCGAGCCCTTCCTATCTGAATTATCCTAAGAGACATATACAGCTTAGGTGGCTCGTTCACATACCATCAAAGCCCGTGTATTTTCACGTTAAAAGCACCCGTTTTATGGGTCTAGCGACCAGTCCCAAAACTGCCTTTTTATCTTATCGCTACCCTGAAGATATCTGGGGTGACAACAATGCAACAACAATTGCGAACAGGATATCCAGTCCCCACAGACGATGTAGATAGTGAACAGCATTGCTTGTAGTGAATTTTGCATCAGTGACGTCACTTTAACTAAAGCTTAATGCCACAGCACCGATTGATACCTCATGATATTGCGGCACGTATACACCTATATCATTTCACCCTCTCTGAAGCCCTATGGCCTTCTTGTCGGCTTACTTGCTTGCACAAGCCTGGTTGGCTGCCGCCTATCAGACGATCGACTTAGAGGAAGCATTCAAAAGATCTCACAAACAGTGAACGAAGCACCAAGCCCGCAAAACTGGAGCTTTAAAACCCTGACAAAAGGGGCTATTTCAGATGATAGCAGCCCTGCTGTCGTTGGTAGCCTTGAACCAGGAACCTATGGATCCTCTGCCGTCCTATTTTTAGACGAAACCTGTTCGACCGAGGTCGGTCGGTCGGTCATATCCGATGGTGATTTTGAGATCTCAAATCTGGATTTAGCCTCGAGTGTTGGCGAATCTAAACAGCTGAAGTTTTATGGTCAGATCGAGACCCAGGATGGGCAAACCTCTGATTGCATCGATCTTGACTTAAATTTCGCCTACTATTTTGAAAACGACTTTATATGGCTTGCAGAACCTCAGGGCCTTGCTCTTGATGAGGCCAATAGCTGGCTCTACGTCGTCGATGGGTCTATGTTCTCATTAGTGAAGTTCGACTTAGTGTCTGGAACCAGAACTGTTGTCTCGAACGCTGTGATTGGCGAAGGACCACAGCTCGGAGATCCAATCGCTGTTGACTTAAACAATGCAAAGTCAAAAGCTTACGTCCTAAGCAACCTTTCGGGGAATAATTCCCTTATCGAAGTCGATCTTAAAACAGGGGATCGAAAAGTTATCTTTGATTCGACCACCGGATCAGGCCCCACCATCCTGACCGCTCGAGCACTAAGCTTAAGTGCAGCCGGAACCCACGCTTACATAGTAGGTATAAACGTTGATGCCGTCGTAGAAGTCGACCTAGCGACAGGAAACCGAACGATCATCAGCGGCTCATCAGTCGGCACGGGACCTTCATTCGATGGCCCTTCAAGCATCTGCCTTAACAAAACTGAAACACTGGCCTATGTCGGAGACGCCAACTTGAACGCTTTGATTGAGGTGGACTTAGCGACGGGAAACCGAACCATTATTTCGAATTCATCCACAGGCTCGGGGCCCGATATCGATTATCCGAAAAACATCGCTTTAAACTCCTCTGAAACAATCGCCTATATATCCAACCTAGAAAACATACTTAAAGTTGATTTAGCGACCGGTAACCGAACCGTAGTATCCGATGCTTCCACAGGAACTGGCCCTAGTTTTACTGACGCTTTTGGTTTAAAGATGATAAGCGATGAGTCCAAAGCCTATATCACCGATTCGGAACTTGGACTTGTGTTTGAAATCGACATGTCCACAGGATCAAGAGAATCACTTTCCAGTAGCAATGTCGGATCTGGAGATAGTGATTTCTTATTCATCCAATCCCTCACATTAGGCTCATCTAAAACGGCAGCCTACCTGGTTAGCATCGAGTCGGGTAACGACATTGCTCTGGTTAAAATAGATTTAGATACCGGTAACCGTACGGTTTTTTCAGGTGGCTCAAGTTCAACTGGAACGGGACCAAGCTTAACTGGCACTGTCGACATCGCTGTTAATAGTAGTGAAACCAAAGTCTACCTATCTAATTCAACTTCCGACATGATTATGGAGATTGATATCTCCACAGGTAACCGCACAGACATATCGAGCTCAGGAGTTGGAACAGGAACCAATTTTTCTTACCCATCAGGGATTCAGCTTAGCGCTGATGACACCAAAGCCTACGTCGTTGACAGAAGTGAAGCTCGGCTTTTTGAAGTAGACCTTGCCACAGGCAATCGCACGTCAGTCTCTAGCCTACCGGCGGGTTCAAGCCCCGCCTATCTGGACAAACACTCAGCTGACTTGGTCGTCGATGCAAGTGAAGCTAAGGCCTACATCATTAGCCGTCGATCAACGAGCGACACTTTGATCGAAGTCAACTTGTCCACTGGAACAAATGTGACCGTCTCGGATCCGTCTACGGGCACAGGGCCCGCCTTTGCTACGCCAATCAGCGTCGCACTAAGCCCTGATGAAACCAAAGTCTATGTTACGGATCTTGGATCCTTCCCAGACCCTGGAAACATATACGAAGTCGATCTGTCGACCGGGGACAGGTCCCTCGTCCTTACAGACGAAACAATCATGCGCTTCCCTGCCCCCTATGGAATTGCGGTCAACAAGACGGATGGCACGACCTATATCTCCGATAGCCAAATCAAAGCAATTATTAAAATGGATCTAGAAACCAAAACTTCGAAGGTCATATCAAAGTAGATAGACCTTTCGCCGACTCAATCAGTTGAATCTTCGAGTCGGCGAACAGGGCCAGTTATATGCAACGTCTGTTTGCACTATAAGTGAATCTGTCTTGATTATTAGCAGGGTAATCACCGATGCTAAACCTTGTCAGATACCCCTCAGAAAAATCACCGGTCATATAAATGGCCTTTTTGCCGTCTTCCCGAACAAACTGGACGAAAACATCTGAGCCACCTTGAAACCTGTATGTTTCATCATTAATTTCAAGGATCGCTGTTTCGGTCCCTTCGTCATAAAAAGCCTGAACTTTTTTGATTCGAGCCCCTCGGCGCGTGCAGCGCTTCATTGGGAAACGCCCAGCCTCAATCGTATCACGAATCACCTGAAACACCTCTTTAGGGCTATTCCAAAGGCAGTCCATTTGCCCACAGTAATATCGGCGGCGAACAAAGGATTGGTCGGCCAAAGCAAGCTTTTGAGATACCCGGTACCCAAAATCGTTATACGCAGACTCTTGGTTTAAAGGATCGCCGTGAATCTGGTCTGCCAAATTCAAAACTTCATGAAAGCCCCAGACCAGGGTGTCGATGTCATCTGGTAGACCGCTCAATCCTGACTGATACCTCTTAAGCCTTCTGGCAAGCTCGGTCCCGACAGCAATATATAACTGCCCGTCGATCACTTGGGCATCTAAGTTATCCCCGGAGCTATCGACCAGCGAATCCTTTCCGGACAACCAGACATTATCGCGATGAATCACGGACTCAAGAACATCAAAGTCAATACCTGAGCCTTCAAAAAGACCGGCATTGCTTCGAACCAAAGCCATCACATAGGGGGCCAGCACTTCAGTAAAGGCCGCCTTTTCCTCAGTACGGTTCATCCACAAGAACTTCGTCGTCACTGGGTGAGCATGCACGGGCAACTTGTAAAGCTCGTCAATTTCTTGAAACACCTGATCACTCCGGCCCGATACCGCCGGCAAAGTCTGCAACAACAAATTGATCTCGCGGCTGATTTGCTGCCAATTGTAGACCGGATATTGAAACAAGCTTAAACAAGCTGCAACCACACCAAAATCACCACCAAAAAGAATCTCTTCTCGAGTGGCACCAGCATGAGAAACTCTCCAGCGACGGTCCGAAATCTGCAACACATCATCTTCCATCGAATAACTGCAAGAGACCTCCCCATCGCCTTGGTTTAGCCCCCATGATAACGCTGAAGACATTTTAATATGCTCCACGGTCACCTTTGATCGCACCAGGTTTAAATCAAGCCCTTTAGCGACCTTTTGATTTTCAGGTTTTTCTAACTCGGTTATGACGACATTTGCGGCTGCCATAAATCCAGCTCGCGCAAGGTCTCCCCCATCTTTGTGGCCGGCTTTAGCGGCCGACATACTTAACATCGACAAAGCAAAGACTGCCACCCCGATCCTTTTACTCATGACTCTCTCCTTTTCCCTTCAAAGGGACTAATTGCATATTCCAGCGATAGACCTCTGTCTGGTCGCCGCTCTCTAAATAGTCACAAAGCTCGTCACGAAACTGCCGAATACGACGTCTCGCTTCGGGAAGTTTGGTGGGATCAATGGCCATCGTGATCGAACAAAAATCAGTTTGGTCTTCATGATCTTCAAGCAATGACTGTTCAGAAATTTTTAAACTTTGAATTTGATTTTTGATAAACGCCTGAGTGCGCTGCTTTAAGGGCGACTGAAAGGATCGCCCCGTCACAGAAAAACGCCCCCTCGCTTTTTTAAGCAAGCCAACCCGCACCAATCGCTCCATGGCTTCACCGGCTAACCTTTGCGATAAACCAAAATAATCGACAACCCTTGCCACTGTTAGCCGAGTTGCTTTGACTTCGCCCAAGGACAAGATCGCAAAACAAAACCAGTCTGATACCAGATGATAGTGATCCACCGCCAACTCGAGCGACGGCTTAGCCTTATTTGCGGCTGTCTTCGACGAACCCACGCCTTTTAAATAAAATTGTCGTTCTTCAGGGTCCAGCAGCAACTTATCACACAGCTTTTCAGCGCTTTTATCGGTGATCGGACGCTTCCCGCTAAGAATTTCAGACAAAGCCGAGTGGCCTATCCCCAGGTACTTAGAAAAGGATCGCATTGAGTAAGCCGCATTGCGATTTTTTCGCTTCTGTAGCTCATCGATCAATCGAAATTTTAGGGCCTCGTGCTTATCCATACACAGGGTGTAACAAAGGCCCACACCCCGGCCAATCCACTTTGGAACAATGTGGTCC
>NYZX01000157.1 GCA_002686065.1 Pseudobdellovibrionaceae bacterium
GAGTTCTGGTCCCCGGAGCATGAAGACGTCGTAAACACGCAAAGTTCCCTGATGCGGGACCTTTATGACAAGGTCAAAGACGTTGCCCCGACCAACTCAACAGTGATGATCCAGGGGGAGACGGGTGTTGGAAAGGGCGTTCTTGCCCGTTTAATTCACCATCACAGCGCACGGCGATCGAACCAGTTTATCCATGTTCACTGTGGGGCCATTTCAGAAAACTTGATCGAAAGCGAGCTTTTCGGCCATGAAAAAGGGGCCTTTACCGGGGCGATCAAGCGCAAGCTAGGGCGATTCGAACTGGCGGACAAGGGGACGATTTTTTTAGATGAAATTTCCACCCTAAGTGCTTCGGCCCAGGTCAAACTACTTCAGGTCATGCAGGACGGGATCTTTCAGCGCGTTGGGGGCGAGTCGGATATCAAGGTCAATGTACGAATTATCGCTGCGACCAACGATGATCTGCATGCCATGTCCGAATCGGGGCAATTTCGTCGCGACTTGTTTTATCGCTTAAACGTCTTTCCGATCGAAGTACCACCCTTGCGAGAGCGCCTGGAGGACATTCCTTATATCGTTGATAGTCTTCTTCGAAAACATAGTCAGATGGGGGCGAAGCAGATTCAGGGTATTCAAATTGAAGCCTTGGAAGGTTTGTCTCGCTACTCGTGGCCGGGCAATATTCGGGAACTTGAAAACTTAGTCGAACGGGCCTTTGTGATCGAAAAGACCAGCTTGCTTTCGATGAGTAGCTTTCCAAAGGAGCTGTTCGAGCACTATCAAAGCCAGGCTGTAGTCCCCCTGAACACGGACCTGCCGTTGGCTGAGGCACGCAACCGAAGTATCGAGCTGTTTGAGCGTCAGTACCTGACGGAGCTTTTAGAGAAGACTGAGGGCAAGGTCGGCCGGGCGGCTGAGCTGGCAGGAATCACCACGAGGCAACTGAATAACCTGATGAATCGTCATAAAATTTTAAAAGAGAATTTTAAAAAGTCGGGTGCCGTTTCAAGGTAACTGCTAGGCCCCTTTTCGGAGACCGTCAATTTTGATTGCGACCATCCTTAGGGGACGCCCGTCCCTGGGCTCAGTCCGTCGTCGTCCCTTCGGGCCGATCGCGTCACGCTCGACGGAGCCCCTGCGGAGATCGCAATCAAAATTGACGGTCTCCGAAAAGGGGCGGCGCTGGCTGGAATTACTTTCCGGGCTTTTGGGCTCGCTTTTGGTTGGCTTCCGGGCTGAATAGACTTTGCATGGCCGGGTAGACTCCGCTTCGGCCTTCCATCTCGGTCATATCCATCCACTTGTTTTCTTCAGCAAACTTCTTGATCGCGGCGTTGAACTCACCCTCTGTGGAGAACCATGAGTTCGTCTTATTTAGAATCCAGGCCATATGTTGAACTTGCTTGTAAAGCGATTCCATGGCTTGGATCGTTGCTTGTGTATCATTGGATCCACCGTCGCCTAAGCCGTAAACGTATTTGCTCCAAGTGTCGTCGTAGTCTTCAAGAATTTCGTCGGCTTTAATGAATCCAGTCGAGTCTTTGTTGCCGCCGCCACGACCAGCTTTGAAGATGTCTTCTTCCGAGTATTCTTCAGCTGTGTCGTCGTACCCAACAAAACGGACATCGACATCATTATAGTACTTGCGAATGAACTTCATCACTTGAGCCACAAACAGTTTAGAGACTTCTTGTGCTTCGCCTAGTTGAGATCCCGTTAAATCAATCACAAAAACCACGACGGCTCTTGAGTCGGGTTGAACCACGGGTTCTTTGTCGCGGACCGGATAGTCTTCTGGGTCCAGTTGGGCCAGGCCGTCTTCAAGAATTTTAACAAAACGCTTATACGTGTCAGATGGCGTATCGCCTTCCTTCGGTAGCAAAGCATCCGGGTTCATATTGATACCCAATTCGATGGCATCTTCAATCATCCGATCTTCTAAAAGGTTCTGATCGTCAGCTCGTTTCAGGCCATCCAGTTCAAAGCCATTCACTGTGACCGATCCACCCACTTCTTCTCGTGGGTTAGGAAGCTCTAGGCGCCCCAAGGCCAGGTCGTCCCAAAGGTCACGTGGAATGCTAACGTCAGCCCCATCACCTGGGCCGTCGCCGAAATCCTGCGCTTCTTCGGGGTCATCTGATTCTGGAGCCGGCATTGGTGGTGCTTCAAGGTCCCCTTGCTCGCCGGGAGCTGGTTCCCCTTCATCGCCATCACCCTCTTCGCCGTGATCGTGGCCGTGGCCGTCGTCCTGGTGAGGGTCATGGGCTGGGATAATGTCGCCAGGAAGAACGCTTCCATTGAAACGTAAAGCCACTCCGACATCATCCGCGTCAGCGGGCCAGTAGTCACCTGACTGATGACGATCAATAGGTGCTGGGTTATTTTCGAAGGCGTGGCGGTTAAAGGCCGTTGCCCAGTTATGATCAAACCGGAAGGTTGGAATAATCGGTAGGGCGCGGAAGGACACAGAAGATGCGCCCATTTTAACGGGGCGCTTACCAGCCAGTGCTGATGCTAAAGCGCCAGCAAGACGTTGTTTTACTTTTCGATGGAAGGCTTCAACGGCCGGGTAGGCGGTCGGAGCTTTATCAACCACACTGTTGTTGTTCAATGTGATGGCATTTCGCATTGTTGTTAGCAGTTTGGTCGGTGGATCATTTGGAAAAACGTGATCGATATCCGGGTTTTCTTGAGTGAAATCGATGTCCATCAAGAAGTCATCCGCATAGAAGATGACCCCTTGCTGTAGAAGCTGGGAAATACGCTGCGAGTATACAAAAGTCCCGCCCTCATCAGGCTGAGCCGCATGTTCGTAAATCCATGCGTGGACGATCCCATCCGGAGCCACCTCGATGCGAACCCAATTTAAATCTGGGACAGAGACACGAGTGAACGAGTGTTGATCGAACATGCCAGGGAACACATGGCGACCTGTCGGACCCATGCCAAAGTCATGTTTTTCACTGTCATCAAGGTAAGCCCAGGTACTGGAACCAAGAAAGTCCACAGTCACAGGCTTATCGAAGACCTGAGACATCGCAAAGGCCGTCTGCGCCGTTGAAAATTTCTCGAGCGGGATTTCTGGATCTGATTTTTGACGAAGAAGCACAGACTTCTTTTTGAAGTTGATGTCGTGCAAATCCAATGACGGGAAAGACTGCGTTCGGTCCGATACCTTTCTAGAGATATGAGTGATAAGGCGTTCGCGATTGGTACTTAGGACGACGGTGTCACCTTCGTAGAAGTTTTCCCAGGTCGCCTTTCCAGCTTCTACGTCTTGCGCGGTGATTTTTCTGTGCAAGAAAAGTCCGTGTTTGTGAACCCAGTCGTCATCAAGTGCGTATCGCAAAAACTGGTAGTCGCGGTATTGGCGCATTAGGCGATGTGCTTCTTCCACCCATAGGCGGTCGCGCTCCCATTCGTAGGGAATTGCAGCGATGTCTGGGCGCTTTAGAAACTTTTTGTACAGATGCATCCAGCTACTTAAGCCCAACCAGTAGGGGTTGCCGATTGCGTTATGCCCAATCACATGTGGGATCAGGCTTCCCATGCGGGCTAAGTCGTCGTCGGATGACAGGGATGTCCACTTCGGCAAAAAGAACTGCGAAAAGGTGGCCCAACCCTCGTTCATGATTTTCGTTTGAACGTTTCCAGGGTACTGCGAGTTGGCTTCAAGCAGCAGTTGCGCCATTTTCTTTTTCCACTCGTCGGTGAAGGATGGCATATTGGCGATCATGGCGGACATAATCGAAGCCGTTGGCTTTTCTGGCCAAACGCTGGTTCGGTTAGTGATCTCTTGAGGGGGTTGCTTGTCCGAACGAGGGACTAATAAAGGAGTCAGCTCGCCAATTTTTTTAGAAATTCGTTGTAACTGATCTGGAGTTTCTAGCGACCCATAGGCGTAATCTAAACCGCTTTTTGTAAAGGTCTCAAGCAGCTGGCGAAAGCGATCGACACTGTCGACATCATAGTTTTCGTGCAGCTCTTTCATCATCTGAGCCAGATCGTAGGCCGCACCAACGGGGTCGTACTTGTCGTCTTTGAACTTCGAGTTCTTCCCAAAGTCGTTATGCCCATAAACATGGGCGATGATTCCGTATTGTTCTTTCAGCTCGGTGGTATCACGGTAAAAGGAGCGACAGCTTTTACAGCCACCAACGACGAACTCCATCACACCAGCTAGGCCTGGGGCGTCGTAAATGACTTTTTGCCCATCAATCCAATGGGGTGAAGCGTGGCCCCCAACGGTCACTTGTCGTGATAGATCTTCCGATGTCGCGAACTCCAAAAGGTGTTCGTGAGGGGTATAACCCAAAGCCGTTGCCACATCCCCTAACTCTTGCGTGGCCCGTTCAATATCGCTGGCCACATCATGTTGACGACCACTGGTTTGAATCCGAAAAGCGCCCGTTTTCGGGAAATCATTGAAGGCGGACATACAGTAAAAGTTGAAGGCCTTTTCAGCATGAACTGACAGTGCACTAAAGATAACGACGGCAGCAGCAAGGAGGGGTAGGGTGGTGAATTGGCGCATATTAGTCGTCTCCCATAATCAGAGATTCACATCGTCCGTAGCCTTCAAGAAGCAGCTTGTGCTGGTCATCTGAAATAGACTTACGGACTTTCGAGTTCACAAGGGCGTCAAGAACATGGTTCAAATCGTCTGGAAGAATTAAAGATGTACGCCCAAAGAAGACATTACGAACTTCAGACGATTCACTGAGATCCAATGATTGCACAGACTTCGACATCACAAATGACATCATCTTTGCAACGCGTTCCCAAGGGGACATTGTAATCGCCTTATCAAGGATGGTTAAAAACAGCCGGGTCGATTCATAGATGTTGAAATTGCTTGGGTTCGGTCCAAAGCCTTCGTGGCTTTGGAGTTCTTCTAAAGTTCCCTTATTGTTAATGGCGACGAAATAGCTAATTAAGTCATCGACCAAATGCTTAGTTTCGGCGAGCAAAGCTTCACGGACAATCTTTGATTGCTCTTTCGTCGACACGGCTTTCACCTTCGAAAACCACTGGTCGACCTCGTCACCGTCTTTGTCGATAAACTGATCGGTAAATAGCATTCGAGCCAATAGGCCTCGGTGGCGGCCTTGAATATCACGAGCGGTGCGGATATTAACAAAACCTCGGCGATCGTACCTAGAGGAGGTATTGCCGTTCATCGAGTATCGGTCCAGCAGATCGCGCTTGCCGCTAGAGTTCGCGAAGATGTCTGGGAAGAAAGAGGCCTCTGCTGAGACGGCCTGGCCACTGACAAGCTCGATAATGGAATTTAGCTTATCTTGAGCTTCACGCCCGCGCTCACCAAAGCGCTCAGCACTCAGTGCTAAAGCTCGAAGAGGAAGGCTTGGAGTGTCTTTGATATGATCGTATAGGGCTTGCTCGATGGGGCCAACAACCGAGTACTGTGAGGTTTCTGACGCCATTCGAGGATCGCTTTGGAGATTCGACGAGAACGCAGTGATTAGCTGTGATCGGAACCGATTCACCATAACGGATAATAAGTGAAGTTGGCCTTCGCGTGATGTAGCCACATTCACGGCGACAGCGTTGTTGATGATAAAGTCGCTGACCTTTTGCTCGCCGCTACGAACCTGATCCGCGATATTCTTTTCTGACTTGATAACTTCAGACGGGGCTTCTGTCGATTTTGGTACAACGATCAAAGCGGCGTGTTCGTCATGTTCGCTACTGACACCTTGGGCTGATTCTAAGATTTTTAGAACACCGTTGACGCCACCGGCAAGGAAGTCANGTCCGTGCATGGACCCTGAAGCACCAACAATTTGGTCCAGTAGAATCGGTGAAACCGTTCCCAGTAGCCCATTATCAAAAAGCTGATGAAGGTTTTTGTTCAGCTTTTGCATCAGGCCGGGGCCCTTTGCTTCTGTACGGAAGCCGTTGACATCTAAAAATAGGGCGAAACGAGCGAAAAACGAAGCGTCGACTTGGACCTTTGTTCCGCTTAGTCCGGCAAGGGCCAGTTGTTCAGGCTTTGGATTGATTGGGTCTGCGAACTTCTTAGCTTTATCTTTGTCATCTGGACCGTTCAATGAAATCCAAACCCCAAGGTTTCGAACGGGAATGGTTTCAGTTTCAGCGTCTTCCGTAAAGGCGGATTTGACACTACGGACTCCGCCCTCGCTGTTGATGGTCATGCGAATCCAGGTGATCAGCTTTGCCTTCACACCATCTGGAGCAAAATGAAGATCATCAAACAACATCTTCAGACGGTAGCCCTGTGGTTGCGCCAAAAGATGTTCTAAGATCCGGATGGCTTCATCGACATGAATATGTCCCGAAGAGGTTCCAGATTTGTCTTTTTGCTCTTCGTCGGTCAATTTCGAGCAGTCTAGGACAATCGCGCCCGCGTTCAAGTTGACTTCGTCTGAGGGTTCGCGCTTCCAGTCGTACAAAGGGATATCCAAGGTTTTGATAAGGGACGTGAACATCGTCGTCTTACCAGTACTGGTTGGCCCGTATAAAATAACCGTCTCGGGGATGGGCTTCGTCGACTGAGGTTGAGTTTGGGTTTGCATAGTGTCCGTAATGCGACGGATCAGATCTGTCGACCCAGGATACTCGCCCTCAGTTTGCATACGCGACACAAAATTGGGAAGCTGTATTTGTCTTAACGGATCGTTCGGTGGAAGCAATCGTAAGTTTAATGGAAGTCCAAAAACTTTAGTAAAGACGCTTTCGATCAGCTTTCGGTTCAAGACGGGATCGGCTCGAAAATTTTTGTCTGTTTTTATAGTTTGCGCCAGGCGGCCCATCGAGTTGGAAAAAGCCAATAGGCGGTTCATTTCTTTCTGCTCAGCCAAAGACTCGACTCGGGCGACAAAATAGTCCAGTAAGGCATTTAGTTTTTGTTCTCGGTTCAGCCCTTCGGAGTGCGCTCGAATCTTCTCAAGAGAGACATCGAAGTTATAAATCGCGATATCCGGTCGGTCCAGTAGCTCCTTAAGTAGACGAATTTGTTCCGCTTTGCTTGGAGCCCCAAGGTCGACCAGTTCAAAGTGGTCTCCCAGCCCGAATTCGAATTCGTTTTGTGCAGATGTCTTTAGGTTTTCCCACTCGGTTTCCGAGGCGACCACCATATGGGTTGCCTCATGAGATTTGGGGTGATTGATGCGCTCGATTGGAAGGTCTGCTCGCCCTTCGGTGGCAAGTAGGTACAAGACATGAGGGTTCACCTTTTCATCTTGATCGTCTTCACCCATGAGTGCGGCAGCTGCGGAGCTATCGTTTTCTTTTTCGTTATCGTCGGATTTAGCGACAGATATCTTTCGGCCCTCTTCGCCGGCCTCAGGGTTTCCGACTTTCAAAAGAAGGTTTGCGTCCGAAATCATGACTGGTTTAGCGCGGCCTTGAGTGTAACTTTGAAGCCGGATGTACTCATTGAGCTCTTCCTGGTCCATCTTATCGACGCTTTCCTCTTTCGAAGACTCGAATCGGTCGCCAAAAAGAGACACAGCTAGACCTGGGTTTTTGATCGACCATCCGTATTTATCATTGCTGTCTAAGGCTCGAACAAGCAAGCTAAGGACCATTGCCTTAAGGTCATCGGGTACAAGGAAGACCATATGGCGGTTTTGGGTGTTTGGGTTTGAAGCGTCTTCAATAGCAGATCGAAGAGTCGGAAATGTTGACAGACCGAAGGGTGGGGCGCTGTTTCCAAAAGCTTTTGCCAGCTCGACCCTTTTGTCCCTATCTTTTTTATCGGTGGAGTCTGAAAGATCTTGGGGGTGAATCACCCAACGAGCCGCTGGGTTAAATACACTTTTCTTGTCGCTATCATCAAGAGCTAGTTCGGCTTCGCTTTTAAGGTTAAGTCCAGTTCCTGAAGGGTTTCTTTTTGTGGATTGAGAAACCACATCAAAGACTTCAAATTCTTCATTGTAACGTTCCAGATGAGGTGTCACCACAAAATAGGGGCGGCCTCGTCCTGTATACAACAATAGGTCTGATAACGGGGCGGTCGCCACTTCTGAACCGGGGTCCGCGTAGAACTTCTTTTCAGATATTTTGCTAAAAGGAATTTGATCACTGTCTTTGCCGAATTCTTTAATATCGTAACGAAGAATAGCCACGGTCACTCGGCCGTCTTTATCCGTTGATCGACGAAGTAGGACAATACCAGTACTAGGTGAGTCCGACCGGGCGAACTCAAACTGAACTTGCTCTGAGCCAGACTTAACTGTTCCAAGGCTAATTGCCTTATACCGCTTTGGTGCATCAGACTCTAGGCTTAAGATATGTTGGGTTGCTCCGCCTGGGGCTTTTAGCTCCATGATGTCAGCGATGACTTTCGGTAGAAATTCGTCACTGGATTTCTTCTTTTTACCTTCTTTTTGACTCTCTTGGATGCTTTTCCAATCAAACTGAATTCGTGAGAACGAGTAGGGATAGTCTTTGTTGCCGACAGGCGACTGAACCAGCTCACCGGGAAATGTCGGTGTATCTGGGTAGACAAGGTCTTGTTTTTTCGAGTTGAAAACTGGCTGATAGATACCGTTTAGGTCATCCGGGTTTAGGATGTCGCGGTAGTCTGGTGAATAGGTTCTATAGGCTGTCTGAGTCTTAGCTGTTTTTGCATCACGAACATTTTGTGGGGCAAATAAAGGGAACTCAAGCTCTGGCTCTTTGTACATGTACTGAATATTGGACTGGGAGGATTCGCTTAGGTCAATCCAAGGTGCGGAAGCGACATGAGGCGAACGACCTTTTGTCGTTGATTCAAAATCATAGTCCTCATCAGCCACGACACTATCAAACAAAAGATGTCCGTCAGACTCCTGTAGCCGAAGATCTAAAGATTCACTTTCGTAGAACTCGTCCGAGACTTTGTCATGCCTCCAGGCAAGGTAAACTGAATTTCCAGCGGCTTTGTCTAGCCGGAAAAGGTCGGTTCGTGATTCGTCTTTACTTTGTGTACTAACAACCAGAAAAAATGATTCTGTCTTGGCGGTGAAATACATGGATGCAGATATCTTACTTGGTATTGTCGAAAATTCTGAGATCTGTATTGGGCGAGTCAGAGGCGCTTTATCAAGGTAAAAGTAGAGGTTGTTTGCGATTGAAAACAAACCAAAAAGCTTCGTTGCATCATTACGTGTTTTTTGCGAGCCCAAAAAGAAGATCTCTTTTGAGGGATCTCCGTCAAAACGATCAAAAGCGGTGGTCAACCCAATAAGAGCTTGTGGGTCGCTAATGCGCTTTGGGGTTTCATCACGGCTGGAATAGATAAGCGCAACAGGGTTTCCTTGGTCGTCCATGGTTTCGACCATCCCCAGTTCTTGAATATACGGGTTCTTTTTATGAATAAGGTTTGTCGGCGGCGATTTGATTGTTGTTTCTAAGGTAACCGGATCAAACGAAGGTAAACTGCCAATGAGCGTGTGGTTGCGTGGTGTTTCAAAGCCGTTTTGACGATATTGATAAACGTCCTTTTTCCAGTTGCGGATGAATACGGGGAGGGAGGGGTTATTGTAGTTGCGGCTGGCGGCCCCAAGCAAAAACTGGGAAATTAGTGTTACCCGGGACGAGTCCGTTTTAGCCCCAACAAAGTAACCGAGCTTACTTTTGGGAAAGGCCATCGAAGAAAGAACCGTCGCCTCGCTTCCGAGAAGCTGGCCACCGCCATCGGTTCGTACAGAAACAGATACCGCAAATGTCAAACCATCAACAATACTTTCACCATTCCAGTTGGGATCGTTTGCTACGGAAAAGATGATGATCTGACCGCTATCTGGAAGGGTCTCAGTCATCGGCAAAGGGTAGGTCTGAACCTGCTTTGGGTTGGTTATGCGTGGGACGTTGAACTCGGTTCCGGTGACAAAGTCGAACGGAATAATGTCCTTTCCAAATTGAATCGCCTGACTTTTCTCATTTGGACGTGAGTCGATATGAAACAAGGTCAAGTAACCATCCAGAATAGCGACGGATTCAAACTTGTGAAGTCCTCCGGTAATCGGAAACTCTTCGACAAGAGGGCTTGTTCGAGTCGGTTGAACCCGCCCTGAAACAACAAGTTCCCAGTCGCCCTTTGTCGATCGGGCGTAGATACCAGGCTGGCGTTGCGAATTTCCGGATTCGTCTTCTAAGACAAAAAGGTAAGCCGCCCCAGCAAGGTTTGTCGACTCGACACTTTCTTCGCGATATCCGCTAGCAAAAGCCACGGTGGTGGAAAGTAGTAGAGCAAGAACTGTGGGGAGGGGATTGAAATTCATATCTACACCGTGGCAGTGGGTTAAATGTTTATCTTGTGGGGCGTGATCAGATTACTGACCACGTCCACGTTCTTGAAGCTGTTGCACTAGGTAAAGGGCTTCGATCGCGCCTTTCTCTGAGTATCCCATCTTCTGTAGTGTTTTTAATAAACGCTCACTGGCAGCCAACGTCTCCCCTTCGCCGTTGCCGTTTTCTAAGCATCCGATAATCGCCAGTAGATCAAGATCTTCTGCGGCTTTGCTGGCATAGTATTGCTTGACGGCCATATATAGTGGCTCGAAGATCTCGGAGTTTTCGCCACGAGTTTGTGACATACTCAGCATCATCGCCACAGAAGACATGTCTAGTTGGTCGCGGTTGATTTCAAAGTAGATTTTGCGAATGGCATCCAGTCGCTTGGTGTCAATGCGGCGCTCTTGCTTTGAAACAGGGTGCGTGTATTCGGTCTGGTGGGATGCTTCGGTCATAAGCTCGATAAAGATTTCGTCGTAGGCCGCCTTTAGATTGGCTTTGCCTTCAGCTCGAGCTTGGAAAACATCGGCTTTCAACAAGGGGATAACGATTTCATCGGTCATCATCTTGTAGGTGGCTAACCATTGATCACGAAGCGATTGGTCGCCATTGTAGTCAATCTTATCGTTATCAAGCATCCACTTAAAAACTTTACCCAGGACCTCTGGTGTCAGCTCATTGTCGTTGTACTCTTTGGCGTAAGCGATAGATCTGTTTAGCCAATCGTTCGCATCTCGCATCGAAATACCGAACTGCCCTTCATGAAGGAGGTCAGACAATTGGTGAAGATCTTTTTTCTCGGCATCGTTCTTAGCTTTATGCGTACCCATATAATACTTCATTCGAAGAGTACGACTTCTAAAAATAGGGCTTGTTACAGAAATCTTACCAGAAGCTACTTTTTTAGCGTCATCCGTATCCGTCGAAATACGCGTTCCACCTACAACCGTTCCGTACAATAGAAGAGTTCTTGGGTTGATGTGAACACCGTCGATGACGACATCGTAGCGAAGATCGGTTGTTTTTACCTCTTCGCCAACGCTTGGGATTGGGATAATTTTATCCCAGTCGGCTTTTTCATACTCGGCTTCTGGGTCAGAAAGGTCCCGCACCAAGACGTTTTTTTGGCCCTGCATAACAAGGGCCGTTTTAGCGATATTGTAGGGTTCTTTAAGCCATCCAAAAATGATCGAGGCGATACGATCTTTTTGAGCTTTAAACCCGCCAGTTGCGGCCAGCTTTTCGAAGGACTCGTAGTTACCTGCTAGGATATGAAGTAGGTCTAGGTAAATGCCTGGTGATCCGTTTTGTTCCAAGAAGTTAGATTCAAGAAGTGGAAGGGTTGCATCCAAAAGCTTTTGTCCATTTCGAGGGTATTCATCCCAAAGGATTGCAAGTCCATTCGCTCGAGCGACTGTTCCCCATTCCCAGGCAAGTGGGTTGCGAGCTCTGCCTGGTAGGATGTTTGACAGAAGGTTGTCTTTTTTTGCGAACAGGCTATTGAAGTTTGGCTCTGCTTGAGATCCGATGACCGTAGGCTGGAATTCAGTCGTTACGATCGAGATATGCTTTTGAAGAGCTTCAAGGGATTCGGCCACACTCAGCTGAGCCTTAGGATCCTTCAGTTTCGCTCGCTTCTTTTGGGTATAGTAATATAGAACTTCGTTCATTAGCTTTGCACTTTGTGGGTCTGGGGTTTCCACCGGATTCAATGGACCTAGCTGAGACCAGAAGCTATTAGAGTCTTGGTTCTTTTTGGCCTGTTGAAGGATGTAGGACTGTACTCGCCCTGGAAGGATGGCAAATGGGCTTTCGTTAGTTTGCGACCGATAGCCGGAAGGTTCGCTGGCGTAGATCATATCGATATCAGGAGTCGAGATGTCTTTGTCATCGGTGATCGTCTTCAGGTTATCCCAAGAAATTGTGTAGTTTTTAAATCCAGCGGTGGCTTTTGCAAGAACGGTCATAGCGTGAGCGATGTTTTCAAGAGTCAAAGACTTACCAGTACCTGAAGGGCCGATAAACATCGGAGCTTTACGCTGGTTGCGTTTGGCGGTGGCTTCGATAATAGAAACAAATTCTGCAAGCTCAGCCTCGTGGCCGACAATGATTTTACCGTCATTGAACTGGTTTGGGTGGGAAAAGATATTGTAGACACGGACTTTACCGACGTTAGCAACCTCTTTCACGTAGCTTCCAGCTTGTAGGATGGCAGCAAGCATACGCTGGGCTCCGGTTCTTAGAACCATCGGGTTTTCTTTGATGAAGTTTGAATCCGGGTCCCACATCTCGGATAAAGAAATTCTTTCGAAACCCGAGTTCATAGATTCATCATAAACATCATTCCACATTTCAAGGGCTGCCGAGATACTCGACTCTTTGTTCGAGGCCTTCGACTTTGAGTCCGTCCGTTTCGCGGGCTTTGCTTTCGCATCAGATGCAAAGACACCTTCACACTGGCTTTTCGTTGTTGCAGCCGTGGCAATCAAATGTGGTGAAAGAACCAATATGGCTCCAAGTAAAGTTGCGCTCCCGAGCTCGATCGAGCGTTTCCCCAGTTCTTTAATTCCCACCGTTTGCTTCATCGTTTGTCCCTTGTTTGATCGTTTCGATTCCCAATTCATTACTTATCTCAATCTTACTTAAAGAGCCGTCTGGACGGCTTGTCTTGCTTTGCTACTAGCCAAACCAGGAGCTAAAGCACAGTTGCGGACCAGCTCTTGTCCTCGGCCCAAAGGGTCTTGTGATTCGATGTTTGATCGAATGCCTTCGTAAAAGTCTCGGACGGTCTGTTTGTACAACAGTCCCGTTGCTAATTGAAAGTTGGTGCTCTTAGCAGCCAAGCGTTGGGTCGCCGACCGCAAGGTCTCGACCAAACTGGCTAAAGCCATTGGTGACAGTTTTTCAAGACACTGTTTAACGGTGACATAAGCCCCTTCGATGTCCTTCGATACAAGGAGGCCCGTCTTTTGCGAAGAAAGAAGAACAGACTGGCCATCGCGGGTGACGAAAAGGCCTTCTAAGGTGGCTGTGGAGGCTTCGATATCTGAAGCGATTTCTTCGATGCTAGCGTCTTGTTGTAAAACAGGGTTTGCGAAAGGGAATCGAAATTGGCCACGTGACTCGGCTGAAATATTCAAGGCGTCGAAGTTTATGTCGAATGTTCCGGGGCAAGAGACAGCAGCGAAAACCGAAGGGGTCATCAGAAGACTGCACAACGCAGCCGCGAAGAAGGCCATTGAACAGGTGGTCTTGCTTTGGTTTTTGGCGAACGTAAGTCCCAGCACAGTTATCTCCGTTATCGAACGAATTGTTTAAATCACTTCTAGGTGAGTTAAATGAAGTCGCAGAACTAAGAAAACTAGCATAGATACATACATGCTCTGAAAACTTCTGAGTCGCTTGCAAAGTTTTTGTAAGGTGAATGATTTCCTTACAGGGTGGTTCCGAATTTTTTTAACCAGAATCCCTGTCAAAGTTTTTTACAACCATGAAAGGTGGGAGGCCCTTGAATACATCCTTCGACTTGAAGGCGTTTCGAAATTTGAAAGAAATTCGCTATCACTTCTAGTTATAAGGAATTTCAAGAAATCTTATACCAGCCATTCTCTTAATGTTCCCTAGAATTTTCTGTTTTTAATCATAATAAGGTATGCTGGCCTGCAAACTTGGAAATGGAGTCCTGTTATGTTGGATCGAATCTTGGCCAGAATTAGCACAATATGCCTTGTTCTTGCTGGTGTTCTATCGGTTGTTTTAATTGCTCGGTTGACCAACTTTGATGCAACGGAAAAATTTAGCTACGCCATCCGGTCCATTCAGCGTATGACCGCTCCATCCTTTGATGACGCTGTTCAACGGTACCGATCCGGGCAGCTTTCTGTGAAAGACTACAAGCGCCTTGGTCACGACTATTTAGATAACTATCGCTCGAAGCCCGAAGTCCAGGTCACTGAAGGTGGATCTCTATATCGTGTTTTGCACCAAGGAAACCTAGGGCTTCTTGAGGATCCATCTAAGGTAGAAGTCAAATTTCATGTGCAATTCGTCGATGGCACTGTTCTGGATGACACTTATAAATCAAAATCAGTTCGTCTGCCTTTAGCCGCTTTGGTTCCCTCCTGGAAAGAGGTTCTACCAATGCATCCCGTGGGAACGGTTCTTGAGATCGTGACACCTTCAGAGCAAGCTTATCGTGAGTTTGGGGATGATCGAATTCCTCCTTACTCGGTGCTTGTTTCTCGGGTTGAGATTGTTGGTGGGTGAGGTCTTTCTTTTTTAGATTGTGCCTTTTGGCTGATTTCGGTTGTTTACCGCAAGATTTGTGCTTGGGTCTGCAGATAGATGCTTTCTCTTTGAGGGGC
>NYZX01000158.1 GCA_002686065.1 Pseudobdellovibrionaceae bacterium
TAACTTCAAGCCCACAGCGTCTCGCCGTTTCCGGAATAAACTGCCAAAGCCCTGCGGCTTTCATTGGACTTTCAACATCATTCCGAAAACCAGACTCAACAAGAGGAACCGCAATCAGCTCGCCCGGCAACCCCGCCAAACCCAACTTAGATTCGATCATTGATTGGTAGGACTTCATTCGCTGTAGCGATTCTCGAACATGACGGCGAGATGGCTCAGACCTGACGGCTCGGTTCAGCCAATACAGGACCTCTTTATCGACGACAATATCGATGTTTTGCGTCTTGGACGTCTTTTCTGCCAGTTGCTTAGCCTGAGCCATGGTCACTAGCTGATCGGCCACAGCTCCTCGCATGGCATAGGCTGCAGAGCCCAGCCCGAACAGGCCGATTGCAGCAATTAAAGGGACTAATTTCTTTGGTGTCGTACGTGTTGATTCAAACATCTGTTGAATTCTCCTTTTAAGTCGAGGCGTCTGACCAGACATGCCAATGGCGCCAAATGGTCGCATCTGTGCAGACAACATAGTTTCGGCAAAGTCGAAAAGACATTGCCCATATTGAAGTGGCGAAACCTTACCCCGTCGGATCAAGGCCTCGTCACAGGCTAACTCTTGTAATTCGGATAGGTGTTGATCGATTTTTCGAACCATCGGATTCCAACCAAACACCCACCGAATCATTTCGATGATGTAGACAAATTGGGTATCTCGCTGTCGGTGGTGTTGCAGTTCATGTAAGACGGCCATTTTCATTTTATCGCCGTCAGCAAGGCAACTATAAGGCAAGATGACATGGCATAGACCGTTGTAGAACGACTGCGGAACCATAACATGGTCATCAAACCATATACGGACCCGGCCACAACTTCGAAGCAACAGTATTCGTTGAAAACGAAGCCTCCACCCATACAGCTCTCGCGCTAACAACGACACCCGATAAAACAGCCAGAACCCAAAGACTGTAACGGCACAAACAATAAGCCATCGGGGAAACGAGCTTGGTGCAGCCCCTGAAACCACGGGGTGTGACACCTGCATATGAACCAAATCCGGACTTTTTAGCACACTGGATGTCGATCCACTTTCGGACCACACTTTCACAATCGGCCCAAAGGGTGGCTCCACAGGAGCCAGCAAAAACATCGCCGGCAAAATCAAACTGGCAACAACAAGACCGTACCCCAATCTAAGTTGGTGGCGGTATTCTAAGAATAGACGAACCCGTCCCATCAGTTTCAACGACAAAAGTGTCAGAACAAAAAGTCCATTGACAGAAATGGCATAGGTTAACAACTCAGTCATTTTTTCCTCTTGGAATCTAATAGTTCACGAACCTCATTAAGGTCCTTCGCCGAAAGAGCCCCCGCACCAAGTAGGTTTTTAAGAAGGTCAGAGCGGCTGCCAGAAAACACTTGCTCGACCAAATGATCGGTCGCTTTTTTCTGATAGTCCTTTTGTGCGATGCCCGCAGAATAGATATGCCCACGCCCTTGCTTCTCACTGCGAACGACGGATTTTTTCTCGAGCACCCGCAACATGGTCGAAACCGTNGTGTAGGCGTACTCTTTTCCTTGCTGCTGGTTTAATGCTTCTTGAACATCATGCACGGTGACGGCCCCGAGATCCCAAAGCACATTCATTATTTGAATTTCCGTGTCCGTTAAAGGCTTATCCTCTTCACGACGTGGTCGAGCCATACGTCCCCCCTTGTGATGATCAGTTCTAACTATTTTTTTAGTTATTACCAACTATTTTTTTAGTTATTACCAACTATNTTTTNAGNTAAAAGAAAAACTAGACGTGCAGCGAAATGAAATCAGCACCTCGAAATTACGTACATGACTGAAGATCCTAATTCAGTAGGATAGGTGCAATCATTCAATGGGGGAAACTTGCTAAATNCACGCTATTTGATCGGACTTTTTCTACTGCTAGGCTTCTGCAAAGCCCAGGCTTACGACGAACCTCTTGGTGTGTTTTTACGAGGCGAATACCAAAAGATACTAGAAAGCCACTTCTCTCTTCTTCCACATCAAGGAACCTACCTGATGCCGGTTTCATACAACGGAAGACCAAATCGAGACGTCTACGAAAACGTTTTTCCAGAAGACATTGTTAGCGAACGCGGGCCCTACGTCGATCACCTAGAAGCTGAGTATCAAATTAGCTTTAACGTGCTTGTGAACAAAAAAATTTTTAACTCGCCTTTTGATTTATTCATTGGATATACCCAAGGGTCCTGGTGGCAGGTCTACAATTCCGATTGGTCAAAACCCTTCCGCGACACCAACTACGCTCCGGAAATATTCTTACGAAAAGTCTTAGCAAAACCGGGACGTTTTTTAGGCATGGACTTGGTCGCTTATGATTTGGGTTATATCCATCAAAGCAACGGACAAATCCAAGAGCTTTCTCGTAGCTGGGATCGACTGCAAACCCGACTGGCCTTTGTCTACGGACGAATGATTCTTGCTTTGCAACTTTGGTATCGCTTACCCGAACGTGAAGCGGTTGACGACAACCCCGACCTTTACAAGTACATGGGCTACGGACAATTGACCACAATGTTCAAATTCGAAAAAAGCAATATCGGTTTACTGTACCGACCCGGAGAGCGTTACCATAGTGTCGAGTTACAATACAGTTACCCGATGATTGAGGGGATTCGTTTTTTCATGAAAGCCAGTTACGGATACGGCACAAATTTAATTGATTACGACCATCGTTCCGAAAGAATCGGAATTGGGGTATCATTAGCTAACCCCTTCAACTCTTCAAAGTTTGGAATGCAATGACACCAACGCCCTCCGAGTCCGAAACAGCCCCTTCACCTTCACGGACTCGGCCACGGGTCATCATCGTCGGCGGTGGCTTTGGCGGCCTGGCGACGGCTCGCGCTTTAAAACATTCAGCCTGCGACGTTATCTTAATCGACCGTCGAAACTACACCTTATTCCAACCACTACTTTACCAAGTTGCGACCGCGGCCCTATCCCCAGCCCAAATTGCCGCGCCCATTCGCCATGTCTTAGCCGACCAAAAAAATACCGAAGTCTATATGGGCGAAGTCAGTTCAATCAACGCCGATAAAAAAACCTTGATTGTAGAAACTCTGGAGTTCTCGTACGACTACCTCGTTTTAGCCGCCGGAGCGACAAGCAACTATTTCGGACAAGACTGGCAACAAAATGCGCCTGGATTAAAAACAATCGAAGAAGCCATCGACATTCGAGGCCGATTTCTTTTAGCTTTTGAGCAGGCNGAAGTGGAAACCCACCCCAAATCAAAACGGCGAGCACTGACCTTCGTTATTGTTGGCGCCGGACCGACTGGTGTTGAACTTGCTGGTGCCATGGCGGAAATGTCGCGGATCACGTTAAAACGACAGTACAAGCACATTGACACGCAAACCGTCCGCATCGTCCTTATCGACGCCTCCGAGCGCCCCTTGGGCTCGTTTCATGAAAGTCTGTCCGCCAGCGCTCGTCGATCACTTGAAAAACTAGGTGTTGAATTAAAACTGAACGCCCGAGTCCAAAAAGTCGATGCAACAGGAATCGAGTTTACAAAGGACGGAAAAAATGAACGGATCTTTTCACAGAACATCATCTGGGCGGCCGGTGTCCACGCCTCACCTTTAACTAAAACCATCGACAGCGAACGAGACTACAACGGACGCCTTATTGTGCAGTCCGATTTATCGCTACCAAAGTACCCGAACTTATTTGCTATTGGCGACCTAGCGGCCTACACCGACCCTAAAACAAACGAGCTCGTCCCCGGCGTCGCACAGGGCGCTATTCAAATGGGACATTTTGTCGGATCCATGATCGCCAAAGAAATCAAATCCAAGCGTTTCCAGGAAGACATGCCCAAGCGCGGTGTCTTTCATTATTTTGACAAAGGGGCCATGGCCATCGTAGGCCGATACAAAGCCGTCGCTGACATTATGGGATTTCGCTTTAGCGGCTTTTTCGCCTTTATCACCTGGGCCCTCGTTCATGTTATGTTTCTAATCGGGTTTCGCCGAAAAATGCAAACCATGGCCGAGTGGGTATGGANCTACCTTTTCCACGACCGAGGAGTCCGCTTGATCACGTCTGACGATGCCAAGTTTCAGGTACGAAAACCGATTAAGGACCCTGACCTGCCCTAGGTGTCTCAATTTCGATCGAAAATAGTTGGGAACGATTCTCCCCCCAGGCTCGTCGATCTAGTGGGAGTCACTATCGATGAGTGTTTCAAAACCTTTACAAGCCGCTTTGCTGGTCCTAACTGTTTCGCTGTTCGCTTTCCAGCCTAGGTGGGACCACTCCACCGACAAACAACGCCCAAGTTGGGTTACCTCCAACGAAAAAAGTAAGAAGCCCCGATTGAGCGGTGTTCCTTTTTTCACCAAAAACTCATTTGCGGTGACATGGAACGAACATCACCCCCACATCATTCGACTTCCGAAGTTTCAACTGACAAACCAGAACGCGAACCATGACACCCCGGAACGACTGGACGAATTTGCTCGACAGATGAACGTGAGCCAGCACAAAAACTGGCATTTTCTGACTGGCTCAAAAAAAGAAGTACTTCACTTCGCCGGTGAAATTTTCAAGGCAGGAAACCCCGAAAGGCCAAGCCCCGACCACCTGTGGTCACTGCACACAGAAAACATCTATCTGATCGATTCGCAACGGCGTATTCGCGGAGTTTTTAATATCAACGACCCTTCCCACCGAAAAAAAGTCGTCGAGCTGGTCACTAAACTTTAAAAGAACGATCAGCTTTTTTCTTCCTTACGTGGATCAGTCAGGTTGACGTCCTCTCGAGACTGATGGCTTTCAAGAAACTGAAGCAAAGAAGGGTGCTCAATGGGCCATAGCTCGCGAAAGCGCATCCAATCCAAGGTCGTGTACAAGCTAATAGCTGGATACTTCCACTCGGTGAACGCGCCTTGCTCGGCAAGCTTGGCCAAGTAATCAAGTGAATCTACAATTCGCTTTCGCTGAATGCGAAAATACTTAACATCCTCAGTGGTATCTAAGCCTGACGATTTGATGATAAACAGGTTCACCAAGGAATCCGACATGGCATCAATGACACTGACTTGGTTTTCCTCATCCCAGTCGAGCTTTGAACCTCCAAATTTTTCAGTGAGGTATTTGTAAATCACGCGCGATTCAAAAATTTGGAGCCCCCCATCTTCAAGCAAAGGAATCTTCGCCACCGGACCAAACCGATCGTAGAGGTCCTCTTCGGACCTCCAAAAACTAAGCGGCTCAAATTGATGATCGTGCCCCTGCAAAAGGATACGGATTCGGCGTGTGTAAGGGCTGGGTGCGGTCCCGAATAGGGTCATCTGGAGCCTCCTTCTGGCAAAATTGGGATGTCTAATCTACCGCCCTTGGTGGCTAGAAGCAGGGATTTCTTACCCCTGACCGCCCTCAACGGCCTAAATTGTCTATCTAACAACAACTTTGAGAATAAACTACACTCGCGCCGAGTCGACGCAGAGTATTCGGACCTTTAGGGCGCTTTCGGTATCTTGCCGTATTTTCAAATACTTATGTCAAACTCAACGGTCCAATACAAATTTCTGGTTCAGACTTTCGATCAAATTGACTGTATTTCAATTGGACTTCGGAGGTGACTAACCGTAGCCTCGAAAACAGTTTTCAAGGAGAAATACACACATGAAATTATACGTGGGTAATCTAAGTTTCGCGACCAGTGAAGAAGAGCTTCAAGATCTTTTTGCTCAACAAGGCACGGTCACTTCTGTTTCAATCATTAAAGACCGGGATACTGGTCGTTCTAAAGGGTTCGGTTTCGTTGAATTTGAATCTTCTGATGCTGGTAACTCAGCCATCAGTGAGTACGACGGCTACGACTTCAACGGTCGTAACATTCGCGTTAGCGAAGCCCGTGAGAAGCCTCGCGGCGGCGCTGGTGGCGGACACCGACGTGGCGGTGGCGGCGGTGGAAACCGACGTTCATTCGATCGCTAAGCTTTAGCTTATATTTGACTTTGAAAGCCCAGGACGACCTCCTGGGCTTTTTTTATGCCCAAGCCTTCGCCAAGGCCTTGTGCACAAGCTAACAAGCCAGAGAAGCACTTGCCTGAGCCTCATCAAGCTGGTTCTATGGCGCCATGTACGAAATCCCTAAGCACGCCAAGATAACAATAACGATCATTTTATCCTATTTGGTGGCTCACTTCGGGTTGATTTTCGCTTTTCCGCTGGCTTCGGCTCATTATCTGGTGACCGCCTTGGCCGTGCTACTAATGACCTTTTTAAGTACCGCTTTATTTATAGCGGCCCACGATGCCATGCACGGACTTAGCTGGCCTGGCAACGAAGACCGCAACCGGCTTCTGGGACAAACCGCTTGCCTCATCTACGGGCTGTTTTCTTTTGATGAGATGAAAGCGTCTCATGACAGCCATCACGCCAACCCCGGAACAAAAAACGACCCCGATTTTTTAAACGACACCTATGCTAATGAAGGTCCCCTGCGCTGGTATTTTCATTTCTTTAGGGCCAACTTCCGTTGGACCCAGCTGGCGGGAATCTTCGTGATTTCGATGATCTACAAGAACACCCTCGGTGCCGACCTTTCCAACATGTTGCTGTTCTGGGCCCTGCCTGGTTTTTTAAGCTCCTTTCAGCTTTTTTTCTTCGGGACCTACCTCCCCCACCGAAAAACCGACCAGCCTTTTTCCGACAACCACCGCGCCCGATCCAATGACTATCCGGCGTGGCTTTCGTTTATCACCTGCCTTCACTTCGGCTACCACCATGAGCACCACCTATTCCCTTACCTTGCTTGGTGGCAGCTTCCTGCAGCGCGCCGACAAGAGGTCGGGCCCCGATGATGCTATTCATTGGATCAACCCTTTTCGGCTTTGCCCTTCTTGAGGGGCTTTCCTATGGGCTACATAGGTGGCTATTTCACGGAATCCTTTGGCCCATTCACAAAACCCACCACCACCCCCATAAACAACGCATTGAGTGGAACGATAGTTTTTCGGTGATCTTCGGCAGCCTCAGTGCTTTGTGGTTTCTGATCCCGCACCTCATACCCCTGTCAAAAACCTGGGCGGTGGCGTGCACAGGAATCGGTACCGGCTGGACCATCTACGGTGTGATCTATTTTGTCGTTCATGACGTATTTACACATCGACGGTATTTTCGCCGCTGGAAGACCGACTCGAAGTGGGTGCACCGACTGGTGAAAGCTCACAGAGACCACCACAAAGACCTTTCTAAACCCGGCGCCGAGCCCTTCGGGCTATTCTGGGTTGATCCAAAGAAATACAAATATTGACGCAAAGGGCCCTTCGCCCTAGGTTAGTCGGATGGATATTCTACGACGTGCCATCACCAAGGATGGACTTGTTCGCATTTCAGCCATCAATGGAACCAATTTGCTCCAAGAGTCCCTTCAGCGAACCAAGTCTTTGCCGCCGTCTATGATCCACCTTGGCCAAGGCTTGCTTGGCAGCCTACTTCTTCTATCTGTCACCACAAAAAGTGAAGATGCTAAAATAAGCCTACAATGGAACACTCCGACCGGCCCCTTCGGATCGATGTATGTCGAAGCTAACGCGAAGGGGGAAGTTCGCGGAACCATACTAAAACCTCAAGCCTCTGTGACCGATTTAAAGACCTTACTTGGGGAAGGCCATCTTCAAGTGACCCGACAAGAAGTTAAAGGACAAGTCGGCGTCGTCAGTTGCGAAGGCGATGTGTGCTCGGACTTACTGAACTACTTACACCAATCAGAGCAACGACGTGTCGCCATGAACCTTTGGGTGGACCTAGATGTCGACGAGGCAAACGAAGTTCACCCCTTTAAAGTAAAGAAGGCACTGGGATACCTGATCGAGCTACTCCCCGATGACAATGTTATCGAGCAAAAATCGCGTGAATTCTATTTTGAAGAGCGCCTTAAAGAGCTTGGTGGACTGTCCGCTTGGGATATCGACCACAACGATCCGACAAAATCGATTTTACAAATTCTTTCAGATGAAGAAAAACCGAAAGAGACCATGTACCAGT
>NYZX01000159.1 GCA_002686065.1 Pseudobdellovibrionaceae bacterium
AAAAAGGCCTCTTTAAGAGGCCTTTTTTTTAGGTCGGACAGCGGGGAACTGTTTCGGTCCTTGATGCAATTGTCAGAGTCTATTCTTCGCCGATAACCATTCCGACAAGGGGTGTGCAGCTGATTTCTCGGCCATCACGAAGGGTTGTCACCAAGACGCCGTGCTCGGTGGTGCGGAACTCAAGGGTGAAGGGGTAGGGCTCAGTTAAAAGCCGAATCGAGTGGACCGTTCGTCCGCTGTTCGCCTCGCGCAGTAGCTGCTCTTCGTAAGGAATTGCAGTGACCGGGTTGCCTTTGAAATCAAGAAGGGGCTTATCGTTTTCATCCAGCCATTGAAGGAGGCCCGAAGCCTGATCAAAACTAATGATCAGCGAGTGCGGCTGGCCCAGAGTTGTTTGGCTTTCACAGTAAAAGCGTCCATCCAGCTTTGGATCAAGTGGCGCGTTGGCCGCTAGGGCAAACAGGGGGATCAAAAGAATGGCGAATGTCATTCGAATCAAAGTCACGATATAAACCTCCTGTATTGCAATGGGCAGACTAGCTGTGGCAGCTGGGAAGGTCTATGGTCAAAGAGGACCCCAAAAAATATTCATGGCCTGTTCAGAATCTGAGCTGTCAAAGGGGCGTGACTTGCAGTTGAGGCTAATGAACCTGGGTTTCTGCCGAGCTGCTGGGGGTGCGCTCGCCATCGCTAAGCAGAAAACGTCCGAGGCCGGTTTGGCGGACGCCAGAAAGAAGGCCGCTGTCGTTGGCCGATTGTGGGCTGCTGCCGTCTTCGTGGGGCTCTTCGGTATTGATTTTGATCGCGGCCGTTGGAGGTTGAGGCTCGGCTGGTGTCTCAGATCGGACCGCAATTAAGGCTGTTGCAAACAGGAAGCTGCCTATAAATACGATGATGATGTCTCGAACGAGTTTGACTGCCTTCACAAAAAAATCCCCAAGCGACTAAACTATACGCGGCCCCTTCGATTGGCGACGAGTTCTCAGTTCAATTGAAAACTTTCAACGCTCGTGACAATATTCGGCAAAATGATTAAGCTTGCGGGCCTTGCTAGTGGCTGGTTTATCGGCACAATTTTCGAAATCATTAGTCGTAATGCGGGTTTCACGCTGAAAGAATTTTGTTTTTTCTGAAGAGGTAACGGAATGAATATGGATCTCGATTTTATACTTGTACTTGGTGTTGCCGCCCTCGGTTTTTTGGCAACGATTGTCTATTATTTCTCCCGTTTTTATTTCTCTGCCGGAAAAGAAATCGAAGAGGCTAAGCCCGACGAGCAAAAGCCAGCAGAGGTGGACGCCAAATCGACGGACTTGGCGGATCCAGCCTTTGAGGCAAGTGGTCGGCCACAGCCTGTGCCCGATCAGCCCGTCGAGGCAAAGCCGGTAAAGCCGTCTCATCCCAGTAAAGATAAGGCTCGCGACCTGCGCGATGCGCTGCAGAACACTCGAAACAGTCTGCTTGGGCGAATTCAGTCTATTTTTGGGGCGCCCGGGGAGCTTCAAGAGGACGAGATCGAAAGTCTTGAAGAGGTATTGTACACAAGTGATATAGGGCCTCAGACCGTCCAGAAGCTAGTTGAAGACCTGACCGAAAACCTTTCGTCAGAGGATCGGGGTAGTTTCGAGAAAGTCAGAACCGCCTTGAAGGCTCAGATGACCACGCTTTTGGAAGCGATCGATGATAAAGGGGCTCAAGAGGACGGGCCGTCGTTGCTGTCGCAATCGGGTCCCGAAGGCCGCCCACTGGTTTGGATGGTTGTCGGGGTTAACGGGGCCGGTAAGACGACGACCATCGGAAAGTTGGCCCACCGAATGGCTAAGCAAGGTAAGAAGGTTCTTATTGTTGCTGGAGATACCTTTCGGGCGGCGGCTCAAGATCAGCTGGCCGTCTGGGGGCAGCGGGCCGGGGTTGATATTTTTCGGCCCGAAGGTGTTACCGATCCTAGCGCGGTGGCTTTTGATGGTTGTAAGAAGGGGATGGAGTATGACTTGGTCATCGTTGATACCGCTGGGCGTCTGCATACTCAGGATAACCTGATGGAAGAGCTGAAGAAGATGAAGAGGGTTGTCGGTAAGGCTTTGGACGGTGCGCCGGATGAGGTTTTAATCGTTTTGGATGCGAACTCGGGTCAAAACGCTTTGATTCAGGCCAAGACATTCAANGAAGCTTTGGGAGTCACGGGTGTTGTGCTGACCAAATTGGATGGAAGCGCGAAGGGNGGAGTGGCATTGGGCCTGGCCTATGAGCTTGCTCTTCCTATTCGAGTGATCGGAATTGGTGAGCAGGTTGAAGACCTGAAGGCCTTTCGGGCTGAAGAGTTCGTGGACTCAATTATATAAGTTGTCTGGTGTCGGTTTTGCGACGCACCGCGATAGTGTTTGTGGACTGGCAAGGAATTGGTAAAGCTGAAGACATCTTTGAGAGGTCAAAAATGAAAATCTTGCTAGCAATAAGCTTNCTGATGATTGGGNTGTCACTTTCCGTGGCGAAAACCAGTCAACCAGGTGGCCAGCAGGCTCCCTGCCCAGAGTGCAAGCACTTGGACTCGACCAACCTTTAANCTGACTTCGCTACAATCCGTCGCTTAGCCGTTGACCGCACCCTAGGTCGTTGTCATATATTATTGTAATAACTGGAGAAACTCTAAATAGACGGGATTCACGTGGAGAGCACTCAGCAGGAAAAAGTAAAAACTGTCGAGATGAACCTAGCGGGNCAAAAGCTTCGTATTAGGACGGCCCATGATGATGAAACCGTTCGTCGTTTAGTTAGCATGATTGAATCCAAGATTGACGCCGTTGTGGCAACCAATCCGCAAATTTCTTTAACCAACAGTTTGATTTTATGTGCACTTCATCTTTCTGAAGAGCTCGACTACCTGAAAGCCGAAGCTCGTGCACAATTGTCTGCTGTTGATCACGAGGTTCATCAGCTTCGAAGCGACATAGAAGCTTTCCAAGTTATAGGCAACGCTTAGTCTGTGCGTAAGTGATGCCGTTGGTTCTTTAGGGCCGGCAGCTCCTTATATTTGCGGACGCGTTTTTGGCATGATGCCATGGAAGCGATATGATTGATTTGAAGCAGGACCTGCGCCGGCGCTTTATGCAGCGTCGAAGTGAGTCCGCACAAAGTACAAAATTGAATATAGATCTTCTGATACAGCGGATACAGACTGTGTTTTCGCCCAAGTCTGGGGAAAGTGTAAATGTTGGTCTGTATCATGAACGTGGGGATGAATTTCCGGCGACATGGCTAGAAGCCTGTCGCGGATTTGAAGCTCACTACCCGAGGGTCGAAGGGGATCAGCTTCANTTTTTCGCATCGACGTCTGTCGACCATGAGGTCGGCTCCTTTAACATTTTAGAACCGAAAGCTGATGGCGAGCCAGTACCTGCCAATAAGATGGACCTGGTGTTTGTTCCCGGAGTGGCTTTTGACTTAAAGGGTGGGCGTCTTGGTTATGGCAAAGGNTTTTATGATCGAGCCTTGGCCGGGTTTACAGGCCCTAAAATTGGTATTTGTTTTCATTCTCAGGTTTCTGACCAGGCTTTGCCTCAGGAAGAAACCGACGAGGTTTTGGATTATTTATTAACAGAAAACTACTTAGTAGATATCGCCGGGCCGAAGAGGTCGGCGTGATGAAAGGTTGAAGTCATGGACTCTACACTGATTGCCCTGGGCTCTGCGGGGCTTGTTGTTGGCTTGATATTAGGTGTGGCCTTGATTGTGATCTACAACAAGATGCTTGGTGATAAGCGTCTTGCTGAAGCACAGAAAGAGGTCGAGCGCATCGTCAATAAAGGGAAGTCGCAAGCGGCAAAGATCGAGCGGGATTCTAAGAAAAAGTCTCAGGATTTCGAGGCGCGNGCTCGTCGAAATGCGGAAAAAGAAATTCGTCAGCAAAAGCAGCAGCTGGATCAGACGGAAGCAAAGCTTCAAGAAAAGATGAAGCGCTTGGATAAAGATCACGAGCGAAAGATGCAAGAACTCGAGAAAGAAACCAAGGAAATCAAAGAGCAACAAAATCGCCTACAGATTGCCGAGCGTCGGACTCAGGACTTGGAAGCTCAGGTTGAAAAGCAGATTCAAGACTTAGCTCGTAAGCTTGAAGAGGCGGCGCAGTTGACGGCTGATCAGGCACGCAAGCAACTTCTGTCCGAACTGGAAGAAGATGCCAAAAAGCAAGCCAGCGACGAAATTCACCGCATTGAGGAAGAGGCTCGTAGCGAAGCCAAGAAAAGATCTCGTGAAATTCTTGCTGTGGCTATTTCGCGCTACGCTTCTGATGTTTCCGCTGAACGGACTGTGACAACCATTCCGATCAATGGCGAGGAAATGAAAGGGAAGATTATCGGTCGTGAAGGTCGAAATATTCGAGCNTTAGAAGCGACTTGCGGTGTTGATATTGTGATNGATGAAACGCCGGATTCAGTGATTATCTCAAGCTTCGATCCTCTTCGACGTGAAGTGGCTAAAGAGGCCTTNTCGCGGCTTATGGAAGATGGACGAGTTCATCCCGCTAGAATTGAAGAAGTCGTTGATAAAGTGAAGTCTGAGCTGGAAACCCGCTTGCAGGAATTGGGTGAAAAAGCCTGTTTAGAACTTGGACTTCCGGAAATGAAGCCTCAGGTGATGCGTTTGATCGGTAGTATGAAATACCGTCAGGCCGAAAGCCAAAACCTGTATCAGTTTGCCTTGGATGTTGGGATGCTTTGTGGGCTGATGGCTGCTGAGATCGGCGTCGATATTAAGCAAGCTCGTCGTGCCGGACTATTACATTGTATAGGACGGGCGATCGACCATACGGCTGAGGCCAGTTACGCCAAGGCTGGGGCACAGTTTTTAAAGCGCCACGGTGAGCCAGACGCTATTGTTCATGCGGTTGAAGTCCATAACGAAAAGGACGAAGCCCGAACAGTACTTGCGCACTTGGTGCAGGCGGCGATTCGTTTGGCGATTTCTCGCCCAGGTGCTCGACGTCAAAGCATGGAAAACTATGTGAAGCGTCTTGAAGATCTTGAGTCGATTGGTAACAGCTTTGACGGAGTTGAGCGCACCTTTGCTATTCAGGCGGGTAAAGAGGTTCGGGTGATCGTGGATTCAAGCCGCGTGACGGATGAACAGGCGACGATGCTCAGTCGGGATATCTCGCGTAAGATTTCCCGTGAGATGAATTATCCAGGGCAAATTAAAGTGGCGGTGGTTCGAGAGACTCGAATCGTTGAGCACGCGAGGTAACCCGCGATGTTCGAACTATCTGCTGAAGAACAACTGCGGCACCTGAAAAAGGGTGTCGTTGACCTTGTTGAGGAAAAAGAGCTTCTAGCTAAGCTGAAAAAAAGCGTTGATGAAAAAAAGCCCTTAAGAATTAAAGTGGGCTTTGATCCTTCAAGGCCGGATCTTCATATTGGTCACACGGTTGTTATTAATAAAATGCGACAGTGGCAGGACTTGGGGCATCAGGTGATTTTTATCGTTGGTGACTTCACGGCCATGATCGGTGATCCAACGGGCAAGAACGAAACGCGTCCGGCTTTGACTCGTGATGAGGTTGTCGAGAATGCGAAGTCCTATGCCGAGCAATGCTTTAAAATTTTAGATCGTGATAAGACCGAGCTTGTTTACAATGCGACTTGGCTGGACGCCATGTCGCCGTCGGATTTTATTCGACTGAGTTCGCAATATACGGTGGCCCGCATGCTAGAGCGGGATGACTTTAGTAAGCGTTATCAGAATAACCAGCCTATTAGTATTCATGAGTTTATGTACCCACTGGCTCAAGCCTATGATTCGGTGGCTATTAAAGCCGATGTGGAAATGGGTGGAACGGATCAGCGGTTTAACCTATTGGTCGGTCGCGATATTCAGAAGTCCTATGGAGTCCGGCCCCAAAGCATTATGACAATGCCTTTATTAGAGGGGTTGGACGGCGTCAAAAAAATGTCGAAAAGCTACGATAACTATATTGGTGTCGACGAAATTCCCCGTGAAATGTTTGGTAAGACGATGCGGGTGTCTGATGAACTGATGTATCGATACCTGGAGCTTTTGACTGATATGACGGTTGATCAGATTGAGTCGCTAAAGACCGACGTTGGCGCTGGGAAAAAACACCCACGAGACGTAAAAGTGGGTTTGGCTAAGCTACTGGTTGAGCGCTTTCATTCGAAATCTGCTGCGGACCAAGCTGAAGAAGAGTTCAATCGAATGTTCCAGCAAGGTGGGTTGCCGGATGATCTCCAGGAGAAAAATCTAGCTGCTGGCGATCATAGCCTGGTTCAAGTGATGGTGGATTTTGGGATGGCTTCGTCTAAAGGGGAAGCCCGACGCCTGATGCAAGGTGGTGGGGTTCAGCTAGATGGAAGTAAAGTCATGGACCCGCAGGGGACGACGTCCTTTGCTTCGGGTGACAACGTCATTCTTAAAGTCGGTAAGAAAAAATTTGTTCGAATTTTAGTGCCCTAAGGGCGTGGTGGATATTCAATGAAAGTCACTTTTCAGCCAATAAATGTCGAAGTCGAGATCGGTCCTGATGAGACCGTTCTAGAGGTGGCTCAGAAGAATAAGGTTTATATAAAGTCCATTTGCAATGGGGTTCCTAGTTGTGCTGAGTGTCGCATTCGTGTGGTCGAAGGGGATCACAATGTGCTGCCTCCTGGGGCGAAAGAGAAAACCTTAATCGGAACGGCTCATTATTTAGATCAGCGGCGTTTGTCCTGTCAGCTTCGTTGCTTTGGAGACGTCACGATTGATCTCACCGAGCAGGTTGCTAAGGAGCAAGGTGAAGGTCTGAAGAAGCGTCAAAAGGCTGGTGTGAAGGCCGATGTGTCAGAATCACGTGCCCAGTTGGGTAACCTGATTGATCAAGATGAGGCTTTACAAGACGAAGCGACTCGTGACATGGGTGATGACTCGATTTTTGAAGCTGATGAATCGGGATCGGCTTCGGCAAAGTCGTCCGGTAGCGGAGATGCCTCGGATAAAAAAGAAGGCTCTGGCAAAAGACGAAGCCGCAACAGAAACCGCAATCGTTCTAAAGGCGGTGGTGGCGGAGCGGCCCAGCAGGCTCAGGGTGGGAACAAAAAGAAGGCCTCTGGCGGCACTCAGAAGTCATCGGATAAGGGGCCAGAGGGAAATAAAGACGGAGGCGGAAACAAAAAGCGCCGTCGCCGACGCCCCCGCCGCGGTCCAAAGAAGCCCTCTGAATAAAAGCCCAAACAAACAGGGCGCAAAAAACCTTGCGCTCTTTATTGAGGGCTCCGTCGAGCGTGACGTATATGGATCCGGCCTGGTGCACAATAGTCGGGAGTAAAAAATCAGGTGCTCACGTATATT
>NYZX01000160.1 GCA_002686065.1 Pseudobdellovibrionaceae bacterium
TTGATGGATTTTTTTGCTCCTCCAGTTGCAACTCTTTGAACAAATCTAACGACAATTGCTCGGCTTAAATTGTCTAATTTCTTGAGCCAATTCTCAAAGGGGGAGTCTCCGTTTTCCAGTGTGTAATAAATAATTTTCTTGTTAATCATCCTTAATCCTTTTAATAAACTACGCTATTTGGTGTAGTTTGTCAAGGTTTAACTTTAAGTACCTATAATCAGGGAAGAAATGTGACATTCTCCCCTGATTAAAGTTCATATTTTCTCTAAGCATTTGTCCCAACTTTCAGCCTAGAATGTTCATTTATGAACTCAGCAAGTTGACCAATGTAGAGCATTTCTTTCCATTTATTCTCAGAAATTTTGCCTTTTTTCTTTTCCCAAAGCTTCTTCAATCTACGATCTTCATGCTCCCATGTTATAGATTCTAGCTGTAGTGCTTTGATGTCTTCATTTGTCACATTTTTAACTAAGTGATGAATGATTTTATCGGAGGTGATTTTTCCGCAATCTTCATTTTTGTTAATCTTTGCTGATAAATTTTGTAACAAAGCTTTAGTTTCGTTTTTAACTCTTAGAGAATTGTAAGTAACATTCTTGTTTTCTTTTTTAGACATTTCTTGCCTCCGTTGTTTATTGCTAAAAATAGCTGTTAATAAAGGCTTTTTGAGCAGGCTAAATATGGGGAATAAACTGGCAAAACTTCTCACGACTCTCACGACTTTCACGACTGTTTTTGTGAAATGACGTTAAAAGATGTGAAAAGAAATGAAATGACTAAAACGCTGAAATGCCCATAAACACTACTATCTCATTGATTTAATTAGTTGTTCAATAAGTCGGGTCTATACATCGGGTAACTCTGGCACGCTCTCACCTATCGATATGGGGTTTACCTTGGGACAGATCTATTCCAGAATAGTACTGTATGAAAATCGTTTTTTTAATTTTATTAGGTCTGAATTTGATCGCGCCTGGAATTCTTCCTGCAGAGACCATCAATACTACCAAAAGGACTAGGATGAGCGCCCAAAAAACGGCTGAATCAGCCGCACAGAAATACTGGATCGACGAGAATAACGGCCCACTGGGAAACATGAAAGACAACGGCCCAGACCAACCCGGCCCTCGAATCATCGCAGTCACACAAGTGGCAGCTAGCCAAGAGATCTCTGCCTTGGCCTCACTTAAAATTTTCTGTGTTGAGATGTACAACCCCATGTCCCGAATCGCCGGCCCAGGCTCGATCTTCTATACACTCATTTTAAAAGACGACCAGCCCTCAACGTATCTGCATTCCGATGAAGAGCTGACGAAGGCCATCGAAAGCCTTTCTCAGTTCCAACTTAAAAACCTGACTGAAGCGAAAGCCTTTGCAAAGCTGTTTGCTGAAGCCCGCGGATACCAGTGGCGCGACCACAAGCCAGAAGATATAGACCACCTTCCAAAGGACTTTACCTTCGAACCATCCTTTGAATCTTCAACGGATGGCGCTTGGACCCTTCTGTTTACCGTTTTGAAAGATCCAGCGACTGATCAGTATGTTCAATTTAAACTGACTGTTTCAAAAATCGGTAAGATCCAAATCGAGATCATTAAAAGCCACCAGAACCGCTACTACAGCTAAGAACTTCACCTTTACTGCAGTCGATCAAAAGAAGTGATTCTTACAGGCGCGGTTGTTCTGTGACCTTATCTAAGCTTTAATACTTCTTAATGCGAAATTTACTATTTCTTAGCATAACGCTGCTTGTTGCCCAAGCTGTGGCACGCACTCCTGTGCGCTTAGGATACTTCGAGTATCCGCCCTATATCTATCTTTCTAAGGGCGTACCAACAGGCCGTTTGATAAAAATTTTGAACGAACTCGAGCAGAAGCATGAGGTTCGCTTCGTGCTAGAGGAAGTCCCAGAGGGACGAATCGACGCATCCCTTGATGAAAATGTCGTCGACGGATTTGCTATGCTCGCAAAGACACCTGAGCGGGAAAAGAAGCTGCACTTCACGTCAGTCATTTTACTGCATATAGACCCTCAGGTTTGCAGCACCAAGCCCTTTACCTTCACCAACTTAGAACAGTTCAAATCTAGTCTGGATAAAAGCAACACCCACCTTATATTAAGCAACTCACGTTTATTCACAAAGCTGTTTACTGAGGTGATGAACAAAACAATCCTGGCCTATTCTGACAGCTACCAAGAGCGAGCTTTAAAAATGCTTCAAGCCCAACGAGCAAAGTTCGCGGTGTTTCCCGATTTAACAATTAAACACGAACTACACTGCCACAAGATGTTTCCAAGTCGCATCGAGATCCCGCTGTCTTTAGACAAGAACAAGCCAAAGTTACATCGATTGTTCGAGTGATTTTCCCAGATCAGATTATCTAGAAAAAAAGACCAGTGGACACAGGCTAGCTACCTGGGACCGGTCGAAGTCGGGTTGCAAATTTGAGCACTCAGGATAGAACCCATCGGTGTTTCTGCTATTCAGTAAAAAGGCCGACGGTAGCCCCCACTTATCTGTTTCTAAGATCGCCGTACGATACATATTCGATAACCCAGAACCCATCTGGATTGAAGCATTCACCCCCGGGTCGATCTCTGATTTTGCCGTAAAACGATGGGTCGAAACCGAAGAGGCAATTTCGGTGCTTCCAAACATGCCCTCGAGCACGTACACAAAACAAGGCTCGCCTCGAAAGTTCTCGCCAACGTAACGCCCTCGTAGGTCAGCCGAGATCGCGGCCGCCCAAGACAACTGCGGCAGTAAAAGAAACAACGCCAGTAAACGCACAACACACCTTTGCCCCAGCTAGACGGGGCCTAAGCCAACCAAACTATCAAAAAACCGAGATCAGCGAAAGGCATCAGAAATTTATTCAGTATGTTCGGGGACTTAGACGCCACCTAAGGCCTCACCTGCAACCTGTTTCAGACCAGGAAGACAGCATCAATTTTGATTATATAACGCATAATCAGCACGAACTGCCGAGCTCGGATTTTTGCAAAAATCACAATTTCGCCGCAAGGCCAAGCCTAGCATCCTCATTCGGTCTTTCAGGCCCCAAGTAACTTGGACCTTTGCTCGGCAACGAACTCAACAAGAAAATCCAAATCGATCGGCTTGCTAAAAACACGACGAACACCGTTCGCAACGATGTCCTCTTCGGTGATTTCACCGGCATAACCAGTAATCATGAAGACAGGAATCTCGGGATACAAATCATGAGCCCTTTTCGCAAATTCATGTCCATCCATGCGAGGCATGCGCGCATCAGTGAAAACCAAATCTACCTTATGGGTCTTCAAAAGCTGCAAAGCCTCTTCACCACCTTCGGCTGTCAGTACCGTCGCCCAGGGGTGAGCATAATCAACCTCTTCCGAATATATCTTTAAAATTTGCGGCTGATCATCGACAAATAAAATCGTCACACTGGGTCCTTTCCTGGTGAAAACACAATTTGAAACCGCGTCTTTTCGTCTTGCTTAAAGTTGAGGGTCCCCCCCATATCCTGGGCCATTCTCTGAGATAAGGAAAGACCAAGCCCCGTTCCCTTACCAACATCTTTGGTCGTGAACAAAGGCTCGAAAATTCGACCTGCAATTTCAGGATCGACCCCGGGACCGTTGTCATTCACCTCGACAACAATGGCGGCATCTTTTAGAAAAGCTCGAAGCTGTATCTTTGGCTCATCGACCCCTTCCACGGCATCAATGGCGTTGTTCACAAGGTTGGTCAGTATCTGTAGCAACGAGATTTCTTTTCCCATAACTCGAAAAGTTGGATCCAACTCGACCCGTATTTCAAGATCAACGCCACGCAAACTAAGGCGCTCTTCAAAAACACTATAAACATCTTCAAGAATCGCACCCAAGTCGATTGGCGCTCCTTGTGAGCTATCGCTTCTGGCCAACTGACGAAGGTTGTAAACAATACGACTGACCCGTCGCACGGTCTGCTTGACCGTTTCAAAGGAATCCTTATCTGCATCTGTTAGGTGATCTGTGAACCGCCGACGAAGACGGCGCATGATTCCATCGATCACCTGAAGTGGAGTGTTAATTTCGTGAGCAATCCCCCCCGCAAGCTGACCTAAGCTAACAAGGTTTGCCTGCGCTAGGCTTTGCACCTTCATATTTTCACGATCAGTGACATCGTTAAAGAAAACCATCAAACTGTCGCGACCAGATATTTTTGTCGCCGAAAATCGAAAGTACCTTTTTTGACTGGCGATAAAAACAGGGTCGACGGTNTTCGATTCATTGGTTGTTAGCACCTCTGCAAGCAACCCCAAGAAACCTTCTTGATCGGCTTCTGGGTAGTAATCCAAAAGCCGAGGCGTTTTTATTTTACCTGGGTTCTCCGCCAGTAGCTGAAGAGCAATTCGGTTGTAGGGCTCCATCCGAAAATCTTCCACCTGCCCTGGGGACGCGTACTCAGGCTGAAGCTCTACGATGGCGTCTGTCACGCCAGCCACGATCGTTGACAACTCCTTTTCACGCGCCTGTAATTCTTCGGTTCGCGTTTTTACTCGCCCCTCAAGCTCCTCTGCCAACATGACCAGTTCATCGTTTAGCTTTCCGTATTCGTCTGCTGATGGCAGCTGAACAAGGACTGGTACCGCTCTGACAAAAACATAAGTCGTGATTACACTCACCACTGCCGTCATCACTTTTACAACAAGCTCTAGATAGTAATCCGTGTGCCAGAAATTCCATGCATTCACGACATGCGAGATCCCACAAAGTTGTGCAAAGACGATGAACAACCAAATGGTCTTCTTGCCTTGTGGGGTAAAACCCGGCCGATACTTTAAAAACCAAAACAGCCCGATCGGGATAATCGTAAAAGACAAAAAGATAGCAAGTTCTGCCAAAACCATTGGCAGAAGAATATGGTTTTCCCATAGGACACTTTGCCCATGAGGTAAAAACTGAGTCCTATCGACGTCGAAAAAAAACACCCTCGTTCCTTGCTGTAAATAGTATCTAGTTTCTTNGCAAAGACATCAATCCACGGCCACCCTTCGTCTGGTCGGGGGATCAGCCAGCAGCACAATGCACCGGGTAAACTCAACAAGCCCTCTGAATAGTTTTCAGCAAACCGATATCTGGACAAAAAGTGTAATGAGACCTTCGACACAGCCACTGACCCACTGCTATAAAAGGGCGCGTCTGCGGGGGAATATGGTCAGGCTACTTAANTTCATTCTATTTCTAAAACTGTTGGTTGCTACCAGCGCGAGCTCTGCTCAACAACTTCCCGAGTACTTGAGTGACCCTTACTTGCTATCGGCTGGTTCCGCAGTAGCTGGACCCCAGACCAGAGAGTTCCACACACGAAANTTAAGAACACTTAACATTGCTCTTCAAGACAGCCGCTACACCGCCGAGCGAGGCGGAGCGGGACAGGTAGAAGCCCANTTCTACAAAGGCTGTGAGACNAGCTATCTGTTAAGNTTCCGAGATTGCTCTGAACCCAAACCACTGATGATCTTTTTCCCCGGCCTTGGCTCCCAAATGAATGCAGCAATGCTTCAGTTGTTTGCTGAAAAGCTGGCGAACAAATACGGCGTTTCCACTTTGGCCCTACCTTCGGTCGCGGGCCCCGACTTTATCAAAACAGGGTCGTTCGATGGCGCCATCGGCAACCTTCGCTGGGATATGCAGGCGATCTATCGATTTGCCATCGCCGCCGTCGAGCAGCTCAAGAAAGAAGGCTATCAATTTACCTCCTATGCGGCCATGGGTTACTCCATGGGAGCCCTTCAAACGATGCACTTTGCTGAAATTGACAGCAACCAGGGAAACGTTTTTAAACTCAAAGCCAAAATTTTGTTAAACCCCCCTGTTGACCTGCTGTACGGCATGAACACGATCGACGCGGCTTACTCGAGAATTCTTCGTGTTCCGGACCTCGACACGCGCACACGAATTCACCATGCCATTGAAACCCGAATTTTCAACCTAGGCCTGCATGTTAGCAGCGGCCACTTTAGCTCAAACGAAGAAATGCTTTCCTATGCCTTTGAACACACAACACCGGGATCACGCCGGTATTTAGTCGGACTCACCTTCCACCAAACATTGGTTCAAATCGTCGAAGGAGCCCCCGGCGAGCCAGAGCTAGAGGTTTTTCGCCAAGACCCTGTGGTCAAGCTACCGCGCTACTTCCGAACCACCTGGTACACGTTCAGCGAATATCTAGACAAAATTTTAACCCCCATCGCTCAAGCCAGTTACGCGCCGACGATGACATCAAGCAAGCTCAATCAAATCAACAGCCTTCCTGCCTTTGAGCATTTTATGAAGGAACCAAGTACATTTCTTGTTCATAACGAAGACGACTTCTTGTTGCGTGAGTCCGATATCAGCTACCTTCGAAGGCTGTTCGGCTCTCGAGCCGTCTTTTTTCCTTTTGGTGGGCACCTTGGTAATGTCGCAACCGACATGTACCAGGCCGCTGTCGAGGCCTCTTTTAAGTATTGGCTAGCTGCCGAAGACAACTGATTTAAAAAATCGATTAACCGATTTTTAGGCCTTCCGGGTCCTTGAAATGGCCCCCGAAGGGGCCCCAAGCTTTGACGGACCGAAGCTTGGATAGCCACGGAAAGGCCAAATATGACCCACCAAATCGCCCTTGCGGTCTCTATTTCTTTGTTTTTCACCGCTCCGACTTTTGCCAACACAAAGCGAACCGTCGAACTACAAGACCTGACGGCCACCGAGGCACAAGGCCCCAGCACAGCGTTATCAGATTATATTTCCAGTAGTGTTGAAGAGGCTAGGACGCTCGCGAACGAGGTCCTACAAATCACTCACCCGCAACAGCGCGATCCTTCAGGTAGTCTTGCAGACTCTTCCTTTTGAATTTAACGAACTTTTGATAGTTTTTTGAGGTTCCTAAAACCTGTTTCGCCTTTTTCATAAATCGAACTTCACGCGTCCTCATGAAATCAATTTGTTTGTCTTTGCGATCTTTTTTAAGCCCCTGAGCCAGCTCCTCAAGCTCTTTCACCAAAGCTGTTTCAAGGGTCGTCAATTCAACAATCGATTGATCTTTTAGCTTCAGCTCGTCCAACAAGAACTTGTTCAGGTTCACAATCCAGTAGTCTTGATACTTTTCGGACTTATGAACACCGACGAAGTCTTTGTTGAAAATCACGTTTTCAGTGTAGTTATCACGAACTTTTTCGTCCTTATCGGGACGGAAATAAGAGGCTTCTTTCGCCTGCTTGGCTTCTTCGATATGAATTTCCATCGCTGACTTCTCAACACTGACCTTACGCCCCAGAAACCCTGCTAGCTTTTGAGGCCATGTTGGAAAAATCGCTAAACTTAGAATCATAAAAACAAAGCTAGCCGCCATCACGCCATTTTTCATCCACCATTTCCGATGTCGAGCATTGATGGCTGTTGATGGAGCAAACTGTTCCGCCACCGCGTGAGCAAAGCCTTCTTCCGATCGCTCGCCACTCACTAAGCTAAACACCAATTCTTTTAACTCATCTTTTGCTTCGATTAAAAGCTCGGTTCGCTCGGACTCGTCAGGGATCCACTGACGTCCCTTTTCAATCAACCAAAAGTCAATTCCCTGATGAAGCGTTTCAACAACTTGTCGCTGTTGTTCTTTCTGCTTCGCTTCCCACTCACTTTTAAGAACTTCAATTTCTTGCATTTCTTTGCGGCGATACTGAGCCATCTCTTGCAGGGATTTCGCCCGTTCAGAATCGGCTTCAGCTTGGGCCTCAGATAAAGCCATCTCTTTTGCCGCGTTAACTAGACGCTCCCCTTCAAGGCGCGCTTCACTTAGGACTTCATCAGCTTGCTCGCGTTGCAATGCCAAATACTCCCGCGCTTCATCCTGGGCCGCCGTTTTAATTTCTTCGACCTGACGATGAGCCTCGTCCAACTCAACCTGAGCCTGCTGTCTAAGGTCAAAAATTTCGTCCTCGACTTGTTTCTTCTGAGCATCTAGGTTTTTAAGAGTATTTTCACGCTCATCTGAAATCTTACTTAAAGCTTCAAGGCGCATCTTTTCAACGTCTTCGCGGACCTGGTTCTCAAGTTCGAACAGGTCCTTTTCCTGGCGAAGCTTCAATTCTCGGTACTGCTCGATTTGGCTTTCTAAAGCCGACTTTTGCGCAGCAACCTCACGGGATTCAGATACTTTCGACTGAAGGGACTGAAGTTCCAACTCGGCCTCGTTCAATTGCTCACGGGAATGCATCAATGCTTTATCTAAAGAATCCACTTCAACTTCAGCCTGATTACGCTGCCGCTTCAAAGAGTCTAGCTCTGAACGAAGCTCTTTGATATCTTCCGTCATTTTTGAATGGCGCTCATCGATATTGGCCATTTCAGTTTCCTTAAGAGTCAGCTCTTGAGCTAACTCTTGAAGGCGCGTCTGCTTCTCAAGGATTTGCTCGGAAACTTGACGCTTTTCTTCTTCCATCGATTGAAGTGCGTCGTCTTGCCAACGCTGAAGCTGTGCGCGCACATGATCGTGCATTTCCTGAGACCGCTTTTTCGCCTCTTCAATTTGCGTCTGCAAGAATGCTTCGGCTTCCTCAAATTTTGATTGCGCTAATTTTTCATGTTTTTCGCGACGCTTTTCAATATAGTCGTTCGCATCCTCAATAAGGCTACGAGCCTCGCGCTCGGCGTTGGCCTGGATTGTAATGGCCTTTTCGTGAGCACTTTTTAGGACTTCATCCGCCTGCACCCGAGTTGAAGAAGCTAAGCTTTCAGACTTGGTATACATTTCGGATTTGAGGTTCTCGATATGTTTTCGCACATTCGACAACAAGTCCCTTGCTTGATCATCAGCTTCTTCGATGATTTTTTCGCCACGTTGCTTTGCACGCTCACGAATTTCAACAGCCTCACGCCGTGCCCCCTCAGCGATCACTTTTATTTGGTGATTGGCGTCGGACTGAGCCTTAACATATATCTTCTTGGCATCTTGAAGCTGTCGCTCGGACTCACGAGTCGCTTTGTGTTTGAACTCTTCAGCTTGCTCTCGAGCCTGATCCATAAGTCGCTCAGCATGCTCGGCAAAGTTTTGTAGAAGCTGTTCTTGATGTTCTTTAATCTTTCCGACAAATGTATGACCCAAAGCCTCGTCGACAACTTTTGACTTGGTCCGCTCGGCTTCAAACTGATCCATGGCGTCTTTGACCATCGAATTCGCCTCAGAAATCAGCCGACCCGTCACCTTTTCAAATGAGTCCAGCTCTTGACCAAACTGGGTGTGCCGCTTTTGGTCCTCTTCGTCCATGTCTTTCTTAAGCTTTTCAAAGCTTTCTTCCCAAAGCCGGTCTTGTTCTTTACGGACTTCCGAAAAATCAGCGCTTAAAATAACAGACTGTTCTTCAATCTTTTGACGGACCTCAGAAAAGAACGACTCGGGATCGGTTTTTTCTGATTTGATTTTTCCGTACAGCTGCGACAGGTGATCGTCAACAGACTGATCAACCTCTGGGGGCCCCTCGGGCTCAGCAGGCTCTTCACTTGGTTGGTCAAACCGAATATCAGAAAGACTTTTTGTATTTTCGACGGATGACCACTCAAGGACAAGGTAAACATCTTTTTGCCCCAAACGAAGTCGTGTTCCTGACGCAAGGGCAATCTCCTGACCGGCAGGAAGGCGGTTTTCTTCCACATAGGTCCCGTTTGACGAGCCCAAATCCTTCGCCAAAAGCGTTTCGCCATCGTAGCGAAGCAAAAGGTGCTGGCGGCTCACGTCGACAATTGGCAACGACACCTCAGCATCTTTTGATCGCCCAATGCGAATCTCGCCAGCATCGAATTCGAACTGGCGAGAAAGCTCTTTTGATTGGACTTTTAACTTCAGGGACACAATCTATCCTTAGGAGGCCTTACTGACCTGCCGCTTTTCTTTCGTTTTATTATTCATTCTAGAAAGTTCACGTTTCACAGACTCTTCGGCAAGGGCTTCAATCGAGTCCTTGTGTTCGTCGAAACGCTGATCATCCGATGGAACGGTATTGTTGTCGCTCATATTCCAAAGACGATCCAACGAGTTCTCGAAGTGATCAACCGTTCGAATAAACGTCTTTTCTGGTGAAAGCAATGTATTCACAAACCGCATCGACACGGACAAGACGATCCCCACGATGGAAGTGCTCATCGAAAATGAGATCTTTAAAAGGAACTGATCCATAATCAATTTTGTCCCCTCAACATCGGTTAGATCCATTGTACTCAAAGTCGGAAGGGCTTTCATGATCCCCAAGAACGTTCCGAAGATTCCACCAATGATAAACATCCCTGGCATGATATTTAGGATATCGTTAACGGTGACCGCTGGAATGACTCCAAAGACCTTATTAAAGGCTGGGTTTCGCTCGAAGACGGTCTTAGAAATCTCGTGGATCTTTGGCGAATTGCCCTCTGACCGCAAGTGCTTAATTTGGCGCAAGGTATCGTGCACAAGTCGCGCCGAGCCCTGCTGAATCAAGAAGATTCGATCACTCATCGCCATAATATAGTCTGGCTTACGACGCTTTAGAATTGTACGGAGCTCGAACAGTTCATAGTAGGTCTTTTCGAGTAGCCGTTTGACCGTGGCATAAAACGACATCTCGCCTTTACCTTGGTCATCATCATCGATGAAGTTGTCAATTCGCTTATGGAACTCTCTGGCGAACCATAGCTCCCGGCGGATGGTATAAAAAACCAACAGCCTGAAAACAACAGCAACCAAGAAGGCCCAACCCATAAATGGGATCAGCAAATCCGTTGCAAACTTAACTAAACCATCGATCAGTCCATATAGTAGATCTTGTGTCATGGTAATTCCCTTTATTATTTATCGTCCAAATCAAATTTAATAATAACTCGTTGTGATTTCTTACAATCGTACTTATCGCAAAATTCACGCTGGCTCATACCTGACGCCAGCCCGCGCCCCTTGATATCCTCTGATAAGAAACTTCGGCCAGAGACCTTAACCAATGACAGAAGCTTCTTTTGATAGGGGTACTTTAGCTTTTCAGTATCGAAGATGTGATCAAAGATCGAACGCGCTCGGTAGTAACTTAAATCTAGGTTATAGTTCACCGCTGTTCGATCGCCTGGATCTAGACTTTTCGGATCGACAAAGCGACCTTTAAATGTCGGCGATGCAAACCCCACGATTTCGACGGATTCAATTTTTTCTGCAATCGCTTTGTTTTTGAGAAGACTTTTTTTTCATGGACGATAAAGCTTCTCGATCCAATCAACACCATAGCGTGCAGGATGAAAGAAATTAAAAGTGATAAGGCTAAATTTTTCGACACATCTACTTATAGAAAAAAAATAGAGCTATGATAAGGCTAAATTGCTTCACTCTAGGCTGGATAAAAGCCTCATATAAACAATAATTTATGCCGATAACTGAATGTGAGACAAGCTTTAATCCCGACAATTTTTCTCGTGCTTTTATTCGGCAGTTTTTCTGCCTCTGCGCAGCCTCGCGTTCTAGCGATGGGTGCAGCTCTCGAAGAAGCTAACCGCCTATACAATGAAGGAAGACTCTGGTTCAATCAAAATCTTAGCTGGCTGACTCGACATGGAACAAATTCTTGCTCAGAGCAAGTCTCTCAAGAGTGGGGAAGAGTTCAACATCTATGTCGAGGAAGGGTGGCTCAATCTGAAGTAGATCGGATGGAAGAATTTTTAAGCGAAATCAATATAAACCTGATGGAGCGAGAATTCATCACTAGAGGAAGAGCGGCCCAAGTAGAAGTCAACCGATGTGAAATAAAACAACTTGAAGCATTTTCATCTGGCGGAAGATTTAATGAATTCTATCGTGAGTTCATGCGATCTCTTTGTATCAAAATTCCTGATATGAGAGAAAAACATAATTCGATGGCTGAAATTCGTGAAGAAATTGAAATGTATAACGAACTTCTAGCGGCTTCTGAATCACCTTACTTTCAAGAGCAAAAACAAGAGTGGAGAGATAAACAAGCTGTCTTGGTGGAGCGCTACGATAGCGAACTTAATGCTTACAATGCCATCATTTCTACTAATTGGCGTTTTTATGACACCAATATGGAAGAGTATATTATGTCTGCAATTGGTAATCGCAGTGTTGAACAAGAAATTTGTTTTGCAGGAAATCCAGAAGTAAGTGAAACTGAACGCCAGCCTATCTATGATCGTTTTCAAGAAGATGTTATTCAACCGATGCTGGACGATGCGAGACAAAGTCTTGCCTCACTGGGTAGTAGTTATAGAGATATTAGTCCAAGAGATATGGAAATGATTTTGGCCCGGACACCTTGGGATCAGTTTTTAGACAATGGTAGAACCTATGAAGAAAATAAGGTCCTCATGTGCCGTATTGATCGTAGGTTTATTTCTGGAAATCAAAATACTTCCAATATTCTGACAGCGGTCTCTTTTGTAGGTGGAGCATCCATCGCTTTTCTGAGAGGTCTTCGATACGCCAAATGGATCACAAGTAGAAGGAGCCTTCGCCTTGCTGGTAGAACTGAAGTTGCTTTATTTGCGATGGATCTTCCCGTTATCTCTACCATTGTGAGTGATGCCTGTACTGAGCCTGTATTCTCATATGACCTCATGCAACCCACTTGTCCTACAGGAGCTGGAAATAGGCTAAATATTCAAGAGATGCTCACCGTTGAAAGACAAAAACTTAGAAGCATGAATTGTCTTCTAGGGAGTACTACAGGTTATATATCTCCAACCTTAGCCTACCTACTTGGAGTATCTAATTAAAACTCAATGAGTTTAAGTCAAAGCCA
>NYZX01000161.1 GCA_002686065.1 Pseudobdellovibrionaceae bacterium
TAAAGTGGAATGGGTAAATATTCCACTCGCTGGCCGGGTAGTGCTCTTCGATGATCTTCTGGCATAGTTTATAAGCCGAGCTAATCAATGTTCCGCCCGACTCACTGGTACTAAAAAACGTCTTTTCATCGACTTCTTTTGCCGCCGCATCATGAATAATAAACCGGGTCTCAAGACCTTTATAATTGCGCTTCAACCAGGTATTNATCCAAAAGCTTTCCAGACGAACGATTTCTTTTTGNTCATCACCCATTGAACCCGAGACATCCATCATATAGATAACAACGGCATTCGCTTTAGGCTGAGTCGTTCGCCGAAAGGTTTTATAGCGTAGATCTTTTCTGATCGGAACAATGATCGGGTTGTCTGGATCATAGGTTCCACTGGCGATTTCACGCTTTAAGGCTTCTTTATAGGATGCCTTAAAGTGACGAAGTCCCTCGGGCCCAACCGGTGATCTTCCCGTNTACTTGTACTGGTCGCTTTGGATCTTTGTGCCCTTAGGCTCAATCCGTGGCAGCTCAAGTTGTTCAGATAAAATATCTGCTAGCTCTTCATAGCTAACGTCGACCTCTAGTTGGTGCTCGCCCGGCTGGTCGCCAGCAGCTCCTTTACCGTCTCCATCTTGACCATCAACAGACTGACCAGGCTGACCATTACCTTGGCCAACCCCACCCTGCTGTTTGGGACCATATTTAAAACGAGGAATATCAATGGAAGGGATCGGGATCTTTACAAAATCCTTCTCGCGCTTCCCGATCATCTCCCCCTGGGTCACATACTTTTTGAAGTTCTCTTTGATGCGACCCCGGATGATGTCTTTAAAGCGGTTATGGTCCTCGCGTATAGCCACTATTTCGGTTCCTTAACNTCTCCACGAGCAAAAATACTAGCAACGTACTGCAAAACATCCGTCGCTGAAATTTCGTCGTANCCAAAGTCTTTGATCAATCGCGTTTTTACGATGTCGATCTTTTCTTGAGTGTCTTTGTCTGCNGTTGAAGTCACAAGAGACGTCAACTTNATCGAGTCCTTCTGATCTTCAAACAACTTCAACTCAAGGGCTTTGTGTAACCTTGCGTTCGATTTGTAATCAAACTTTTTACCATCCAAAGACAAACTACCGATATAGTTCATGATCTCGTTCCGGAAATCATCCTTACGTGATTCCGGGATTTCGATCTTTTCCTCGATGGATCTCATTAATCGCTCGTTCGGCTCCTCATCCTGTCCAGTGAACGGATTTTTCACTTTTTCTTTTTGAATATAAGCCTTTAAGTTATCGATATAGTTTCCGCACAATCTAAGCAGCGCACCTTCATCGGCACTGATCGCACGTTGNACTTCNGATTTTATAATCTCTTCGTATTCCTGCTGAACCACAGATAGAAGCTCTTTGTAGTCCTCACGCTTTTCGTCGTTAGAAAGCAGCGAGTGATGCTTCAATCCGCCGTCTAGTTCTCGGAACACCATAAACGGGTTCACCGAGCCACGGTTCATCTGCTGGGCATTAACCACAGCGTTTGAAATCTTATCTTGAATATACCGGGCAGAAATCCCATCCAAGCCCTCACGCTTTGATTCTTTTCGAAGCTCTTTAATATTATCTTCCGTGTAGCCTGGAAGCATCTTTCCATCATANAGCTTCATCTTTTGAAGCCGCGAAAGGTTGGCCTTTTTCGGCTTTTCCAAGCGAGTCAAGATCGCCCACATCGCAGCCATTTCAATGGTATGTGGGGCAATACTTACGCCACGAAGCTTCTGACTGTTGAAATCCTTTTTGTAAATATTGGTTTCATCCTTCAGCTTCGTAATATAAGGAATATCAATCTTTACAGTTCGGTCACGAAGAGCTTCCATGAATTCGTTATCCTGAAGCTTGCGGTATTCCGGTTCGTTGGTGTGACCAATGATCACTTCATCAATATAAGTCTGGGCAAACTTCTTCGGCTTAATCCGGTGTTCCTGTGAAGCACCTAGTAAGTCATACAAGAACGCCACATCTAGCTTTAAAACCTCGACAAATTCAATCACACCACGGTTGGCGATATTGAACTCTCCATCAAAGTTAAAAGCCCTTGGATCTGAATCCGACCCATATTCAGCAATCTTACGGTAGTTCAAATCACCACTCAGCTCGGTGCTATCTTGGTTCTTTTCATCTTTTGGCTGAAAGGTACCAATACCAATACGGTTGGCCTCNGAAAGAACAAGTCGTCTGACCTGAACATGATCAAGAACCTTGGCTAGGTCGCCATTATAAACTTCCATCAATCGCGTAAAAATAAATCGGCTTGGAGGGCATAGCTCGCCTTCAATCACCGTCCGGAAATCATCTTGGCGACCNCGNTTCAGTTCNTCACACAGTTTCGAACGCATTTCCTCTGGAACAAGTAGTAGCGGTTCTTCGTGCATCGGGTTTCTGAAAACNCGAACCCCTGCCCCGAAGATCTCTTCGTGCTTCCCNTCGGGATCGACCCAATCAAAGGTNTACAAAGCCCCTTGGGGTTTTNTTGAGTAGGATTCAACACCCTTTTTCAAGCGGCGGCAAATGGTAGACTTCGCACTTCCCACGGGCCCGTGCAAGAGGATGACCCGTTTTTCCGTTCCGTAGCCCAGGGCGGCCGAACGAAGAACGTTGACGAATTTCATCAGAGGGATATCAAGACCGAAAGCCGCATCTTTCCCGCCGTTTTCTTCATCATCAAAAAATTTGTAATGAACAATTTGTTTTTTTACGTCGACGTACTCTTCCGTACCGTACTCCATGATCATGTCGTACATGCGTTGAAAGGCGTTGCGTGTCACTTTCGGATTGGTTTTTACCAGGTTGAGGTAGTCGTTAAATGACCCTGTCCAATTGAGATCTTGATAGGTTTTCGTATCTTGCCAACCAGCAAGCATCTCTTTGTAATTAACGGCATCTAGCCCTTGTTGTGACATGAGGTCCTCCTTGCACGATGTCTACCGCCCGCTCCCTGTGGGCTATTTCTATTTTGCCAGACGGACCATGAAACAGCAAACCGAGGGGGCATCTCTCCTCGTGTCATAGGACACCCTAAGCACCCAATATGGTTCAATTTTTTTTAATTTTTTTAGAAAGACCCCGACCATTAATTCGACCTATTACGACTATAAGTCGGGCTAGGGGTGAAACCCCTATATGCAGGTCGAAATTGAGACATGAACCATCATGGCCCTAGCGGTGGGTCCTGCCACAGAGCGCATTCAGAGCGCCCCTACTAGACCTGGGAACTAAAGCCGAATTCGCTTTAAGGCCTTTGGAACTTTTAGAGTAAAAAGATTGGCCTGTTCTTTCACTTTCGGTTCAAAAGTGACCAGACGGATTTGCATACGATGAGTTTTGGTTCGGATTTCCACCGTCTTTTTCTTCCCTTGACGATCAAACCACCGCGCCTTGATTCGCCCGTCCAGGCGCTCACAGCTTTCAACAAGTCCCTCGGGTGTCACCGTACAGGTCCAGTTTTTTTGCGGGATGGGCTGATCAAACAACAAGTTATAAAAAAGATTCGGGTCCATGGCGAACTTTAAAAACGGCTTCAATGACGAGGGACGAACCGGGCCGTAAAAGTACTGCTTATTTCGAGGGACAACGGCCTCTAGTTTGCGCGGATTCATCACCAAGGTTGCGGCATGAAACCCCAGCGAAGTCGAAAGGTCGATCCGCAGCTTTTGATCTTTAACGGCGTTGATGTCGGTCTTCAAAACCACGGGGCTTTGCCCCTTCCGAAAGTCCTCAACCAAAACACGCCCGGTCCACTGCCCTTCGGTCGTTTGCGAGTAGTCAAAAGGAACCGTCTGACAGGCTTGAAGTAAAAAGACAGCAATCACGACGAAAATACTTTGATACACCAATGGGGACTCCTTAGACCTTAAGGATCCCATTATCAACATGCTCAAAGCCTGGCTTCAAGGTCTAACTGGGAGTTTCATAAAGGAGTTGCGGGTGGCAACTCGCTTTTTTAATCGACGGAAGAGGACTTCGACTCGGCCCGGGCCGATGAGGCTGGCTGACGTTTAAACTCGGGTTGTTGAACCTCAGAGGCAATCAACTTAGCACGAATCCTTTGTTGATCCGGTCCATCCGCACTCATACCCAAGGCCTTCTTATACATGACACGAGCCTTTTCCATCAGCTGCATCTTTACATAGACATCGGCCAAGTGTTCCGCGATCACGCTTTCATCCGACTTGACCCGATAGGCAGCTTCCAAGAACTGCAACGAATCTTGAAAGCGTTGCTGCTTGAAAAGCACCCAACCCATCGTATCCAAGATATAGGCGTCTTCTGGCTTAAGATCCAAGGCTCGTCGAACGAGTTTTTCAGCTCGCGGCAGATCCGAGTTCATTTCTGCCAAAGTGTAAGCCAGGTAATTTAAGGCCTGCACATGCTGTTGATCGATCTGAATCACCAATTCCATATGCTCAACGGTTTTCTTCGGTTGCCCCGCACGGTCATACATCGACCCCAAAAAGAAATGAAGCTGAGTATGACTTGGGAACTTCTTCACCGAATCCGTTAGTAGTGCGATGGCCGCCGCCACCTGGTTTTGTTCTTCCAATAGGGATGCATAAAAGGCGTAAAACTGCGGGACATCATCCCGTTTCTCAATGGCCTGGCGAATGACTTCGTTCGCCCGACTGTTTTGCCCCATCGCCTTCAACGCATGAGCGGCATGAATCACTGACTCTGCAAAAAATCGACTTCCCGCAGACACTTGTAGGAATGAATTCACCGCAAGCTCTTGCTGACCCATTTCTTCATAAACAGCACCAAGATAGAAGTAGATCTTGTCATTCCTCGGGTCGATCGCTAGCACCTCTTGCAGTTTATTTACCGCAAGACCGAATTTTTTGACTTCCATATAAATCAAAGCCAAACGCAATTTAATATTCAGGTCCGTGCGATCGAAGCTTTCAAGGACTTCGATCTGCTCCATGGCCTTCGCATAATTATCATTTTTTAAGTGAATCTGACTTAAAAGCCTTGCCACATTTCGCTTCGGACCAAACCGAACTTGGTAGCCAGAAAGCAACTTCACGGCCCGATGCTCTTGTTCGTTTTCAATATAAAACTTGGCCAAGGTGACCGTCGCCTTCGAACTTCGAGGGTTCAAACTCAAAGCCTTATTATAAGCGCTTTCCACTTTTGCTTTAAAGGCATCACCCTGCTCTTCGTAAACGCTTCCCAGATACAAATAATAAGAGGCCTTGGTTTGTGGACGAGACTCTTTTCGAATCAGCTCTTGCAAAAGCTTTGACGCTTCGGTGTATTTCTTTTGCTCTGTTAAAAGAAGACTAATATACAAAGGAGCATCTTGGTTTTCGTTATCAAGCTCCGAGACCATCTGATACTGAACGATGGCTAAATCATACATTTTGACCGTCGAATAAAGGCCACCAAGCAACATTCTGGCTTCCACGTTTTTGTCATCCGCTTCAACGGCCATTTCCGCTTGCTCGATCGCCTCACTGTACAAACCGGATTTGAAGTACTCAGCCGCCAACCGAACGCGAACGGCAACAGCGCTCGGGTCATAAATCAAAGTCAATTTGAAGGCATCCACCGCCTGTTCGGTTTTTCCGTCCAAGCTGTAAGCAACACCCAATGCGTAGTGATAATCAGCCTGGGTCCTCATATAGGTCGGGTCGATCTGCGACTCACTGACCATCGGCGGAGAAAACTTTTGAGGAGCTGGATTAAGGTTATTGAGTGTGGAATCTTTAAAAAGGCCAAAGCGGCTAAAGCTGGAGCAAGACGACATCAACATGATCGCAGTTAAACAACTTATCCATCGAATCCAAATATGAGACATCCATCGTCCTCGGCAATTATCCATACCGACATATCGGTTCGATTTGCGTTTGCCTTGAAAAGAAAGTGCGACCCCGCCCTTGGGCTAATTCAGGCCACTGAAATCAATGAACGGCCCTAAAGACGCCGTAGTCATCGCCTTGAACAAAACTCTGAGTCCGCGGTTGCGTCTCACCATCAACGGCGGTTTGGAACTCCCCATCGGGACCTGCGGAATAGACGGCAACACCGAAAGGCTCGCCCCCTGATGACTGACTGATATAAAAACGAAATGGGCGACCCCAAGGATCTAAACCAAGCTGACCTTGTAAACCCATGACCCGAATGGATTCCTCCAGGCCTTGCAGCTCAGAATTCCCAACGGAAGCCGGAGTTCGAGCACCTATGATTTTCGGTTCAGAAAATTTTAGACCCCCAGCAACAAGTTGCTCGGCCAGGTTTTTAGCCTCTTTCTCAGCAAGGTCTTTACGATTATCGCTAAATCCGCGACCGAAAGTCCCAACAAGGACAAGCAGGCTCACCAGGATGGCCGCCATAACAAGGAACATATCCCTACTTTTAAATGGTTGATTTGACTTGGGATTCAATTGGTACTCCCGCCTAAACGCAAAAGCTCTATCGGAGCGGGCCGGGATGAACTTTAGTCCAGTTCTTCTCAAGCCTAAAAACCAGGCTCCGAAAGCAACTCAAGGCCTGTGATGCGTCGCAACATGTCTCAGTCGGGAATATGTAAATTCTTCAGACAAAGCTTGTTTGCCACCTTGACAGGCCGTGACAGGGCGGAATATGTTCGGCCCGTGAAGCGGGAGAGGGCCTAGCACACCAGCGATTCTTAGAAAATCTACAGGGTGCAACAGCCTCACAATTCGTCATCAGTCACCAGATAAACTGGGTGGCGGGGAACTACGGAAGTCCTAACAAGACCTTCGTACAACACAATAGGGAGGCATTGGTGAACCAGGACACAATCGTGCCAAAAAAGGTGAACTCAAGAACGAAAATTATTAAGCGTTATCAGAACCGAAAGTTGTACGACACACAGCAAAGCTGCTACGTCACTTTGGACGATATCGCAAAAATGATTCGCACAGACGAAGACGTTATGGTGATTGATAACAAAACCAAAAACGACATCACTGCAGCAACTTTAACTCAAATCATTTTCGAATCTGAAAAGAAGGCCTCACAATACGCTCCTCTTTTCACACTTCGTGAAATCATTCAAAACGGAAACGGAAGCATTTCTAGCTACCTAGCAAAGCTTGGCGCTTTCCCTCAGGACTACCACCACCAACAACAGCCTGTAACACCAGCTGTTGTGACGGAAGCAAACACATCAAAGCCATCTTTTGATGATGTAAAGCAAACTTTGGAAGAGCGAGTTGCTAATGCCGCAACAACAGCTGCCAACTCTGCCAACCAGGAAACAAGCATTCCTACTGGCATGGCCAACGACCTTCCACAGAACCTTCCTAGCTCTGGTCGCACTTGGGAAAACTAAGTTTTTCTTCACTTTGTTAAGCTTGAAAGCCCGGCATATGCCGGGCTTTTTTTTGCCTTTTCTGCTTCATCATTGTGCCCCCTATGACGCCCCTTTTTGTCACCCTGACTATATCCGAGGCAATTTCACCCACTCCCAACTGACGAACATCAACAGACGTGCTTGCAGCGATGCCCCCGAAGCGGCGATGAATTTGCAAATCCAATAGATAGATATGTGGATAAGCACTTGGAAAACTCGACTTACTCTGATTTTTCTAGCCAGCCTTTCCGTCAGCACGGGCTGGTCAGAAACAGACA
>NYZX01000162.1 GCA_002686065.1 Pseudobdellovibrionaceae bacterium
GTATCTAGAATTTCGGCTCGGCCCAGCCGCTTAAGGTAGACCTGACAATCATCACAATAGCAGACCAAACGCCCTGGAGTATTTTTCGGCATCCCAGACAGCCTTGCTTCAAAAGATCCACAGTCACACTGAATATTCATTTTAAAGTCCTAGAATTTTGGCAAACATTAATGGGGCCACAATCGATGCGTCCGACTCAACCACGAAACGCGGAGTATCGACACTGAGCTTGCCCCATGTGATTTTTTCGTTAGGAACTGCACCAGAGTAGGACCCATAGCTGGTTGTCGAATCAGAAATCTGACAAAAATACGACCAAACCGGAACTTCCTGGCCGATGTCTTGATTCAGCATCGGAACCACACAAATGGGAAAATCCCCGGCAATACCGCCGCCAACTTGAAAAAAACCAACTTGGCTGGACTTGGTCACTTGCTGATACCAGTCCGCCAAAAAGGTCATATATTGAATACCCGACTTCATATAGCTAGGCTCTAGCTCGCCCTTAAGGCAATACCCGGCAAAAATATTCCCCATGGTCGAGTCTTCCCAACCGGGAACAACCATGGGTAAATTCTTTTCAGCCGCAGCCAAAACCCAAGAATCCTTGGGGTCGATTTCATAGTAGGGCTCTAGCTCCCCTGATAGTAGCATGTCGTAGACGTACTGATGTGGAAGCTGCGGCTTCGTGGCGCCTTTTTGCCAGTGATGGATCAAATGTTTTTCCAAACGTCGAAAGGCCTCTTCTTCAGGGATACAAGTGTCCGTGACACGGTTAAAGCCCTTGTCCAAAAGTTCTTGTTCCATCGCCGGCGACAGATCCCGGTAATTGGGCACCCGCTCGTAGTGGGAATGGGCGACTAGGTTCATCACGTCTTCTTCAAGGTTAGCCCCCGTACAGCTGATAATATGAATCTTATCCTGCCGAATCATTTCAGCTAGAAGCTTTCCCATTTCGGCGGTGGACATAGCCCCGGCCAGGGTCACCATCATTTTATTTTTCTGATTCAGCTGGTCGTTGTAGGCATTCGAAGCATCGACCAAGGCCGCGGCGTTAAAATGAAGAAAATAGGTATCGATAAATTTTGAAATAGTGCTCATAGAAAAGAGGTAACCGAAGTCCCACAACCTGACCAGCAGAAAGTGCTTTGCCGTCCTATTCTAAGTCTAATTTAGATACTTCCCGACTAGGCCGTACACAAAGGGCACCACCTCGATGGCAATTAGGACAATAATGATGATCTCCAGGATCATACTTCGCTTGGCCTCGATTTCGGACTTGTTCATTTCGCAGATATCCAGGACGGTCTCAAGCTTACGGTCGATACTGGCTCGCCACTCGTTGATCTTTAAGCGGGATAGGGCTGTCCTGTAGACACGGGCATAGTATAGATCCCCAACCACTTTTAACGAGTTTTCGACCCGCTCGACGACCTCTAAGGTCTCTAGATACAACCGTGAAGCTTCCCGGTTCAGACGCTTATAGGACTCGTTAAAGATCGTTGGTGAGGCATTCATAACCTCTTTAAACAGTCGGTTGATTTTTTTATCCAAGAGGTCATCGAAAAACCGTAGCTCTAGCAGCTGAACGTTCGCAAACTCGATCACATCACAAATGTCCTGGGCGTCGTCTTTCGAAATGACGAAAGAGCTATCCCAGTCGACCGAGACCAAGTCCGATGTCCCATACTGAAGCGTATTTTCCTTGATCGGGTTCTTCATCTGGTCAGACAGGGTCTCTTTGGTTTCAAAAGCCAGAAGTTTATATAGAAACTCGCCATCCAAAAGCTCTTTGACTCGCAACTTCACGCCATGCTCATCCGTATGGTGCTCGACAAAAATGATATATTCTTCGGATCGGCTCCATAGTTCAGGGGCAACCAAAGCATCTCCCAAGGCCCGGATCAAGAACCGAGCCTTCTCATCGGCAAGGCGGTCCAGAAGTTCCTCCCGGTTCAGAAAACCGACGAATTCCAGAAGTTCAGTTTCCGAAAGCGCCTTATCCACCTGGATCCTGGCGCAAATTGAAAGTGCCCCAAAGCTCCAAAGCTTCCCGACCAGCCGACCTTCAAAGACCTGGTCTTGGTATTCGATCTGGATGTCCTCCAGCGAAAAGGTCAAAGGGACTTCTTCCATAACAACGGACTTCACCGTGCGACTAAACTGAAATCGATCTGATTGCCCAAGCTGGTTCAGCTGATTTTGCGCCTTCTGCAAGTCGACCTCATGACCCAAGTCGAACATTCGNTACCCATAAATTTGTCCTGAAAATAGACCCATTTCTTTACTCCTAAACCGCGGCGTTTCCAGCCCCAAGCCTTGCCAAAGATTACCATAGCCGTCCCCCAAGGATAGGCCTTTTTCAAAAGTGAAATTTTCGTGATCCTCTATGCAAAGCCAACGCCTTACAATAAACTGTCCGAACTATGAAACTACAATTCCGGGTTAACATGCAAACCCAACCAACCGACGAAACCTGTGGCCCCACCTGTCTCAACTGTATCTTTGACCACCTTGGGATNCAGGAAGACTTAATGACAACCATCGAGCAAGTTCCAAAACTGGAAGATGGCGGAACCCTTGGGGTTTTCCTTGGGNCCCAGGCTCTACGCAAAGGCTTAAACGTTCGCATTTACAGCCACAACCTTCAGGTCTTTGACCCNTCTTGGTTCTACCTAGAGCAGGCCCAAATTGCCGATAAGCTGGAAGCACAGGCGAAAATCCAAAAAGACCCAAAAAATGCGGCGGCCTCTATGGCCTATCGTGATTTTATACTTAAGGGTGGGTCNATCCTATGGCAGCCGCTGACCCCCGAATTCCTATACGACTGCTTAAACAAATCAGGCCCAATCATNATCGGCCTTAGCGCGACCTATTTGTACTGGTCAAAACGAGAGTTCGGGCCAAATTGTGAGTACGACGATATCAAAGGACTACCTCAAGGCCACTTTATCGTGCTATCTGGGATTGATTTAGACACCGGGAAGGCTTCTGTGTCTGACCCGCACAGGAACAACCCTTTGGCACAAAGCTCATCCTACGAAGTGGATATTAGCCAGCTGATTAACGCCACTTTGGTTGGTGCGATAACTTATGATGCCAACCTTATTCATATTCACCGAGCGAGCACATGAAAAAACTGATCATCCTTGATAAAAAATCAGACTTNGATTTTCCAGATAACCTTTGCGANGTCATGGAAGCNGATACNTATTTAAAAGAGGCTGTCTTTCTAGACCGCCAATATCGTGTCTTCAACCTGTGCCGAGATTTAGCCTACCTACGAAAAGGCTATTACGTTTCGCTAATTGCTGAAGCCCGTGGACACAAACCTTTACCCAGTATTTCGTCTTTAATGGATAGCCAAGCCTCGGGAATTTCACGAGTCATGAGTGACAACCTATCGGTTGACCTCAACAAAGCTTTTTCCCAAATCAAAGGCGACAGTTTTGAGCTCAGTGTGTTTTTTGGCCAAAATATGGCAACAAAATACTCGACNCTTTCCAAGCAAATCTATTCCCTGTTTCGTTCGCCTTTACTAAAGGCGAAGTTCAGTCGAAAAGCCGACGGCTGGCAATTTAGTCACGTCAAGGTCCTGTCGCTTCGTGACGTCCCTGAAGCTCACCGTGATTTTCTGTTAGAAGCCATGACCAGCTACTTCTCAAAAGGCGAGTCAATCTCACCAAAGAAAAAAAGCTATCGCTATGACTTGGCGATTCTTGTTAACCCGGACGAAAAATTGCCNCCCTCCAATGCCAGCGCGATCAAAAAGTTTGTTAGCGCTGCACAGGACTGTCGCCTGAACGCCGAAATCATCGGGCCAAAAGACATCAACTTGCTTCCACGCTTCGATGCGCTTTTCATTCGNGAAACCACCGACGTGAATAACCACACCTTTCGGTTTGCTCGTCGGGCTGAAGAAGAAGGTCTCATCGCCATCGACGATAGCGCATCGATTTTACGGTGCTGTAATAAGATCTACCTGAACTATGCCCTTCAGAAGAAAGGGCTTCCGGTTCCTAAAACTTTAGTCATNAACAANAAACAAGACTTGGCAACGATTGACCTCGACTACCCNGTTGTCGTGAAAAAGCCCGACAGCGCGTTTTCACAAGGAGTCAAAAAGGCCGGCAACATCGAAGAACTGCGCGATATTTGCAGTATGTACTTCAAAGACACCGACTTAGTGATCCTTCAAGAATTTCTTCCAACAGAGTTCGACTGGCGAGTGGGAATTATCGACAACGAACCGATTTACGTTTGTAAATACGAAATGGCACCGAANCATTGGCAGATCGTGAAATCNACGGGAGACAGCCTACAAGAAGGCGGCGTAGAAACACTTTCGGTTGGCGATGCTCCAAAGGAGCTCATCAAAATTGCCATGGACTCAGCAAAGATGATCGGCGACGGACTTTACGGTATCGATATCAAACAAGTCGACAACCGATACTTTGTCGTGGAAGTAAACGATAACCCGAGCATCGAAAAGGGTTATGAGGACCGTATTTGCAAAGACTATTTATACCGGCGCGTGATGGATACATTCTATAAGCGCCTAGAGATGAGATAATATGGCCACCTACAAAGCCTTCTCTNCTTTCGGAATTGAACTGGAATATATGGTTGTCAGCAAGGACAGCTTAGACATTCAACCCATTGTCGATCAGTTTTTCTTAGATTTTAGCAAAAGTGATAACAACGTGATAAAGCGTGGTGCCGTCGACTGGTCTAACGAACTAGTCAACCACGTTCTGGAACTAAAAAATCCAAAACCCACAGCCGATTTAAAAAAGCTCGCTGAGGACTTTTCGTCAGAAATTCGTTTTATCAATGAGCAGCTCAATGCGCGCGGCTGNCAACTGATGCCATCCAGTATGCATCCCTGGATGAACCCAGAAAAAGAAACGGTCCTTTGGCCACGCGAAAACAATGAAATCTACTCGACCTACGATCGCATTTTCAGTTGTCGAACACACGGTTTTTCAAACCTTCAATGTATGCACATCAATATGCCGTTTTCAACCGACGAAGAATTTGTACGTCTACACAGCGCCATTCGACTGGTTCTACCGCTGATCCCTGCACTGACAGCCAGCTCCCCCTTTAAAGAAGGGCAAGCTACCAGCGCTAAGACACAACGATTGCTTGAATACCTAAAAAATCAAAAAAAGGTGGCATCCATTATCGGAAAGGCCATTCCTGAGTCCGTCACATCGATCGCTGAATACAAATCTAAAGTTCTAGAACCAATGTATAAAGACATCCGTCAGCTGGATGATTCGGGGACCTTAGAAGGCGAGTGGCTAAATTCACGCGCTGCTATCCCTAAGTTTGAAGTCGGCTGCATTGAGATAAGAATTCCCGACATCAGCGAAGCCCCTTTCATCGATGTGGCCTCGGCGGCCTTTATCATCGATGTGGTGAAGGATCTATACGACCGCATCCAGTTGGATTCCGAGCAGCTGATTCACTTTTCAACGGATGAACTTCGAGCTCTTTTCGAACAAACCATTCAAAGCGGAGAAAAAGCCAAGATCGATAACGAAGCCTTCGCTAAAATTCACGGCGCATCCGCCGGAGCCAGCGCTAAAGAAATTTTGCAGGGACTGTTAGGTAAGCTCACAAAACAGCAGCCTCGATTTTACACTGAGACCGTAAAAAAATTGATTGAGCTTGGCACGCTATCCAACCGACTTAACCAGTCTTTTGAAAAGGGCCAACCATTAAAAGATATCTATAAAGATCTTTCGGCATGCCTTGCCGACGGGCGCTTTTATGGAGCTTGAAGTCGTTCTGACCTGTGAGCATGCCCGCCCTGGGATTCCTCCTAAAGTGGAGTCCACATTGGGTTTTGATAACACTTTACTGAACTCCCATCAGGGATTTGACGATATGGCATTCGACTTTGCGAAAGCTTTAGAGTCAGAAACCGATGGGACTTTGTTTCACTACCCCTACTCGCGGCTTTTTATTGACGCTAACCGTGATGTTGCTTCACCTCAATTTTACGGACCCTACGCCGAACAGCTGCAAGCAACCGATATGGCCTATTTACTGGATGCCTACTGGAATTATCGTCGATCCATATTTGACCACGTCGAAGCCTCATTAAATTCGGGAAAACGGGTCGTCGCAATCAGCGTCCATAGTTTTGTCGCCATCTATAAAGGACAACCACGCCAAACGGAACTCGGCCTTCTTTTTCGACCATCGATTCAAAAAGAGCTGCAGCTAGCCGAGCACATAAGATCGACTCTTGGTCGATTGGACCCTCGATTGGCCATGCACTTTAATCGCCCCTACCAGGGCCACACAGACTGCTTTTTAAACGACCTCTCGGACCACTACGCTAACAACGATAACTACACTGGACTATTCCTAGAGCTCAGCCAAAAAATCCAACTGAAAGATTGGCTGGTTAAAGCTCCAAGACTAGCCCAGTCTTTTTTGCAGTATAAGATCTAGAACGCTTTCTGCCAGCCCAATGTGCCAACTAGGCCCGTCTTCATCTGCGGCCCACTAAGGTCTTGATAAATCGGCATTCCGATTTCCAAACCAATACGGTGACCCTTGGCAAACTCAGTCCCCAACCAGTTTCCACCAACATGAAGCATTGCTGTGTTTCCGTGTTGGTAGTCAGTCCGGTTCGTCGGAGCCATCATACTATTGATTTCATCGTCGGCCCCATCCATTGGATCAACGGCTTTGTATGATAGTCGAAGCGAGTTACTGAAGTTTTCACACCAACTATAAGAACCCCAAACGTTCAAAAGATACTCGGTTCCGCGGCGGTAATCTTCACTATTATCATTTAAATAGTTTTTAACCTGAACTTGTGAACCGACCGAATAGCTGTCCCCGTAGACCGAGTAAACAAAGCCCGGCTGAAGCGCATAGGACCCAGAACCAATCTGCATCGGATAGCCTAATCGAGTCCCGTTACGATCAAAATCAAGCGCCCCTGTAGGCAAGAAGGCACCCAGGGTGACAAGCATTCGAACCGAGTCCGTTTCAGTGATGGTATACAAGCCAGACACAGAAACATCGCCGATACCTGAAGATTCTGTTTGGATTGTGTCGTTTTGCATATCACGAGCGACCGTCATATCCGTCGTCACATAGGGAAGCATCACCATAACTGTCCACTTATCGGTAATGCCGTACATCCCCCCTAACATGTACATCCACATATCCATTTTTTCCGGGGCCATCATAAAGGACGTTGAATCAAAAACATCCTCGGCATTCACCGTATCCGTACCGTCCAGCATATCCTTCATGGACATATACATCGCCCGTACCGACACCATAAGTTCGCCTTTTTTATGGCCGTGCTCGCCCATGACCCCGATCGGAGCATGACCATCCGGACGATCAACAAGGTCTGAATAACCAGGAATAGAAAAACCTAAAACAACAAGAAGCGACAAAAGAGTTCGCATAAAAGCCTCCAAAGCAAAATAACGTAAAATTTAAAAAGATGAATCAAGGGACATTAATCAGCCACGGGCCTGAAGACCTATGGTCTCAATAGACAAGTGATGGTGCTGATTGAATTAAGTATGAACAGGAAAGGTCGGCGGTCCTCGCGAAGAAACCCCAAGTGTTCCCCATCGACTAAGAAGGATACGCAATGAAAAAACTGGAGCTGCAATCAAAGGCTTCAGCCAAGCCGCCCCCAGACTTAAGATTATCGCCGCCGGCCCTGACGATGGAGGTGGACCACCGGCTACGCCGGCCATTCCCTTTTCGAGATGTTTCTGTTGGCCAGGCATGGACAACAAAACTTCGACGCCACAAACATCTGACTTTTCAACCAGTTGCGATGACAACACAGCCGTCTCGATTCCCGACAAAAGAATCAAGTAAAGAAAGGTATTCACGTAGAATACAGCACGAAAACATCGGTGCTGCCAAAGAAACTGAATGTAGCTCACGAAGTAAAACTACGTTGATCAAGTTTGCTTGGTCAACGTTATTTCAACAGGCAAGAAAGGTTATAGACCAAAAGCAAAGAGCGGCAAGTCACTAGCCGCTCTTAAACACATCGATCAAAACAGGCACCATTGAACAAAAAAGTTAGCGTAGCTTTCTTGGCTTTTCCAGGGGCGAGCCACCAGACCCTTGGCGCATTGCCTTTGGCTCTTGTTCACGGTTTTTAAAGTTGTTTTGATCCGGGATGGCATTGACAGCACTTGATCCAAGAATCTCGTTCGAGCTTCGGATCACCACTGGATCTCGTGTAAAGAATTGATCCGGCGACAAAAAGCCGACACTGTCATCCGCATAAAACGAATTCACAGACGGAT
>NYZX01000163.1 GCA_002686065.1 Pseudobdellovibrionaceae bacterium
AAAAAACATCTTCCCAACCCTATCGCCCTACGGTGACCCAACCTAGAGCCGCACCCAAAAGGATACGGCGCAGACCAACAGCGCAACTAACTTAAGACACAAGGGAGAGGGAAAATATGTCTAAACCAACTTCTTTGGCAGCAGGCCTTTGCCTGCTGCTAGCAACTTACTTCGTCACAAAGCCAAACTCATTCGAACCCGTCCTGGTGCAGGACAGCCCCTTGACCCAAGCTAGCGCCCCTGAAAGCACGCAGCAGAAAACAGCTTCAGCCATGGCGATCGATCCTACCGAACAGCTGCTTGCGACAAACTCCATGGCGAACCAAACACCGACAGCCACTACAACGATGGCCGCACTCACCCAAGGTGCACTAATAACATCGCCCATCGTTCAGTCTTACATCAACTACGGTGCGCAACATCCGATGGAAGCCTTTTACCAACTTGAAGAGATCTTACAACAGACAGACCCAGAGCAAGGACCTTTGCGCGAAGTCGTTTTTTCTTTACTAATTGAAATCGGAACCCGGCTGACACCAAATTCAGAGGAAGCCGACCAACTTGCCGAAGCTGTCTCGCTGGTTACCCGAAACGAACTACTGCTTGCTGAAGAAATCCAAGTCGACGCCACCCACCTTACTGAAGAGCAACTAGAGGACCTTGCACACCACGGTCCCTACACGTTTCAAGATGGAGTATTGTACTATCGCTCGTTTGGCTCGAAATACATGGCGCTCGCTGCGCTTCGAGACATCCCTTCAGAAGTCACCGACAAAAAATTTGAGCAGTTAAAAGAAGAATTCAAACACAGTGATGACCCCATCGCCGAACACCTCGACATGGTCTCGCTTGCCGAACTCGATTCAGCGACAGCTTCACAGACAACTGTTCAGAATGAACACGTGAAATAGCCCACCTCAAATGCCTTAAAAAGGCCTTTGCGCCTCCCCAAATTCAATACAGCCCATTTACAGATGATTTTCCCCTCTGTTGAAATTAGTTCAGTGATCTCTGAAACATTTCGATTCTCGGACACCGCGGTCCGAAATTTCGGACCGACCGGAACTCAAATCGAACCAGTGACTATCTGACGCCTTGCCTCCGCCAACTTCTGTGGCACTGGGGTTGCTAACAGTATTCGACCAGGAGACCCAAGTGCAAAAGACTGAACCTGAATATGTGATTGTTGGAGCTGGTATTTCTGGGCTGTATTTGGCCCTTCGATTGGCGTCAGCCGGAAAAACCGTACAAATCATCGAAAAACGAAGCTACCAGCAGTTGGTAGAAAACACCGGTGTCAGTGTCAACTTCACGCTTTCACACCGTGGCCTATCGCGCCTGGCGAAAGCAGACCTCACAGAGAAGGTCATCCGATTGGCGCAACCGCTTAAAGGTCGCGAAGTTAACCTAGATGGCGGACATCGATTCTTCCAGCCCTACCACTTTAACGACGGCGTCGGCATTTACTCGATCCGCCGAACTGACCTCATTAAAACTTTGCTCGACCAAGCCCTTAAACAACCCACCATTGAAGTTCTTTACCAAACAGAAATGACTTCAATGAACAAGCTGAACAAAACGCTCTGCTTAAAGAACCTGATTACTGGCGCTGCCGCTCAGACAAGGGCCAGCCAATTAGTGATTGGTGCGGATGGTGTTTTTTCGAAAGTGCGACAACACCTTCTTTTGGGCGAGATGGCTGATTTCGAATTAAAATTTTTCCGCGACGTCTACACCGAATTCACGCTGACTTCGGACATCGCTCCAGCAGTCCCACTAGATCGCGTCAGTTTTTTTCAAGGGCCTCAGTTTTTTATCGTCGGTCTTCCGAATAAAAATCGCTCGATCACTTTCAACGTGCTTTACCCAAAAAACCATTCACTGGCCCAACTGACCGAAGGCGTCTGCCAACTTGAAGCCTTTGAACCTCACCGCGCCGACATCCAACTTCAGCTTCAAACGAAAAAACCGATGGGCATTCCACTAGTTAAAACAAACACATGGTATTTTAAAAACAATGTCGTTCTTGTCGGCGAAAGTAGCCATAGCTGCGCCCACTTCCTGGCACAAGGAATGAACTCCTGCTTAGAAGATAGCGATGCCCTCTACGAGTTATTGGAAAAGAATCAATTTCACGTGTCCCCTGCGGACCTTGGCGGCTATCAAGAAGAACGACGAAAACAAACCGATACACTTGGGACCCTGACCGAATCTCATTACGCCCATATCAAAAATCATATGTTTAGCATTTCCGGACTTGGCGAAACCCAACTACAAACCTTGGCTTACCGACTTAGCGGGCGAAAGCTTCTTTCACCNTATTCNAAAATNGTTAANACCAGNNCCCCTTATGCCTCGGTCCAGCGTTACGCGACAGCCTANCGCAGACTGTTCGCATCTCTTGGAGGAAGCCTTGCCTCNNTGATCCTTGGCGCTGGAATTTACTTNAGGTCCTTNTGCAGCAAACAGCTTTCCCATAGTAATTCGCCCATGGTGGCTACGCGGAGGCTATTTTGGAAGTAGGATTTGCCGCACTTATTTCATCGGGATTTGTCTTCGGCGCAGGGAACGCCATTGCTCCAGGACCGCTTTCAGTGATCATCCTTAGTCAAACCCTCCGACGTGGCTTTTGGTCAGGCTTTGTTTGTGCACTAGCCCCCTTGGTTTCAGATATTTTCATCATCGGACTATCGNTGACTCTGTTGGCAGGGCTACCCGAAGGATCCCTACTATTTGATGGACTTCATATTTTAGGCGGACTTTTTATTCTTCACTTAGCCTGGGGCATGTGGAAGGGATCGACACAACCAAAAGAGCAAAAGCAAGCCGCGCGCCCCTTCTTACAAGCCGTTTTTGTCAACCTGCTTAACCCCTACCCCTATATGTTTTGGATCACTATTGGTTCGCGATATATCGCGGCAGAAGGCGCTTTACAAAAAGATGGGGCCTTCTTCTTATCCAGNTTTTATCTGAGCTTTCTNGCCGTCAAAGNCGTCATGATGGGCTTAGTCCTTGGAGGNGGCCGANTGCTTGGAAGCAAAGGACATAATTTAGCAAATAAAGGTTTCGCCGTTCTACTTCTTGGTTTTGGCCTTTGGTTTTTATGGGACGTTTTAGCTGATCTACTTCCCGAGGGGTTTCTGTGAGCTTAATCATACAAAAACAGTTTTTAGCCGTCATCCTAGTAAGCCTGCTTTTGCACCCCTGCCTGGGAAGCACAACCACAACACCGCCACAAAANATAAAGGTCGGTGTCGCAGCGATGATCGACACCGTCGCCGCGCTTGGTTCGCTGGAACTGGGGGACAATGTACGAAAAGGTATCTATCTGTCGCTTTTTCATAACCGAAAGGCCTTGCAGCAAGCCAATTTACAAATCGAACTTGTCGAAAAAAGCTATACCAACGGGGATCGCAGCGTTTCGAAGGTCACTAAAGAGTTCTGCGACAGTGATGTCGCTGTCGTTCACGGATACGAGTTTTCCTCGCATGCATTGGTGGTATCGCCTCAATTAGATGCCTGCGGGCTTGTGGCCGTGCTTCCAACAGCGACGGCAAGTCGGCTAGCGACACTGAAAAGCTTCGTGCAGTTCCCAGCCAGCAACCAAATNATGGGCCAGAANCTTTCTGGTTATGCGANATCGAAANTAAAAGCGAAAAGCGCGGCCGTCATCTATCCCGCAAACTGCGCCTACTGCACGGACCTTGCCGATTCGTTCGATAAGGCTTTCAAAGCTTCAGGCGGTACGACGCTGACTTTAAACAAGTTTCTTTCTAACGAGACCGAGTTCAGCTTGATCAAAAATCAATTAGACCAAGTTCGCAAAGCCGATATCGTCTTCATACCGACCTACGAACTTTTCGCAGATCGAGTTATCAATTTGCTTCTGAAAAACAATATCAATAAACCCTTTTTGGGTGGTGACGGTTGGGGTAACCTCATGTCCATCGCATTCAAAAAAACCTTTAGCCGCCAAAAGGTACAGGCCTATCACCTTTCACATTGGACTCAAGAATCGAAGTCTAAAGAAAATGATCAGTTTATGACGGACTATCGTCAATTTTTTGGAATCGAACCAACAGGCGTATCAGCCCTGTCATTTGAAGCAATGAACCTTCTGCTGCAAGGACTTGCAAAGCTGAAAACGGCNGATCGACACAAAATCCGCGACTACTTCCAAACCCACCGAGANGACCTTCTAAAGACACAAGCGATGTTTGGGTCCTCCCGCAGGGTGTTTCTACGACANTGGAACGGGNCCGATTTTGCCCTTGTCGGAGAAATATAAATGATCAGCAAGAAACCCTCTATCAATTCTAAGCTATATCGCCTGATCGGACTGACGTTTTTATGTATGTCCGTTGGTATCTGCGGGTCTTATTACTTTTTTGAAAAATCAAAAATTCGAAATGCCGTCGATGCCGAGGCCCAAAAGCTTGTTCAGTCTTCGCACTCACAGGTCGAGATCCTACTTCCAAGCCTTGTGGTCGCCGAGCAAAGCTCTTCGATCGATCTGATTTTAGGGCAAATCGAAAGCGATGATGGCCTGAAAAAGGCCAGCTTAGGGCGACCAGAAAACATAAACCCTTCGGACTGTAAGACCTATAACTCGGTCTGGGTCTGCATCCAGTACTTTAACGGCCTTATAAAGACCCTCACCCCGATCCACCTAGCCTCACAAGACGAGGTTTATCTTTTAAAAGAAAAACAAGTTCCTGTTTCGTTCGGTGCTTACTCAGGGCTTAACGAGCTGCTTTTACCTTTGGGCTTGGTCCTTGGTTTGTTTGTGTTTTTAATTTTCAAAATTTCGACCTTTGTTAAACTTCAGATCCGGAAGCCGATCGACGAAATCACCGAGGTCCTTGCCCCAAGCCGTTCAAAGCAGCGCCCTTTAAGGGCTTACAATCCAGAAGTTCGTGAAGTCGAAGTTCTATTTGAAAAGGTTCAAGCTCTAGTGGAGGACTACGAACGAACGCGAGTTCGCTCGGCCATTGCAGATAACGCTCGTCAAGTTGCACACGACATCCGGTCACCCGTCTCGGCCCTCCAATTAGTCGTTGAAAGTTCCGAGGAAATTCCTGACTTTAAACGCAAAGTGATGGTTTCGGCTGTCCAAAGGATCTCTGCAATTGCTGACGAGCTCATCAAAACATCCAATGCCAATGCCGCTGAACCACTAACCACAGATGAGACCCGTCCGATAGATCTTAGTGAAACAGAAGTCCCAACACTCATTCAACGCTTAAAGACCCTAATGGGTGAAAAGAAATTCGAATACGGCTCTGATGCGATCACATGGACCCTGTCATCGGATTTTGTGGAAGACAATCAACGTTTGCCCGTTGATACGGACGAGGTCCTTCGAGTGGTATCAAACCTGATTAACAATTCATTTGAGGCCATTCCGAAGGATCGAAAGGCTAAGATTGACGTCGCACTATCAGATACAGCTGAACACGAACTGACCATTTCGATTAGTGACAACGGCGTAGGGATTCCAGAGGATATTCAAAGTAAGGTTGGAACCAGGGGATTTTCCTACAACAAAGAAGGTCAGCACCGCTCTGGCTCGGGCCTCGGCTTATTCCATGCCCGCACCACGATGGAAAAAATCGGCGGAAAGCTTCAACTAGATTCACGCCCCGGGCAAGGAACAAAGGTCGAACTTCATTTTCCAAAAGCCTGATTCTAGTTTTTAAACAAAAGTGTTTGCTTGATATCTTTGTCCTTCATCATGAATCCGTTTGTGTTAGAACGAACTATGAAATTCGTCATTATCGCTTTGTTACTGGCCGCAGGGTGCCTTTACTTTTATCAGCCTGACACAAGTCACAATATCCCAAAAGTTCGTATCCAGACGGATAAGCCCATCGCCACCACGGATCGCCGCTTTTTATCAGTGGCCTTGGATACAGCCCAGATCGTCGGAAGCTACTTTTGGGACCGCGAGGGCGAAATGGTAGGTGGGCGAGGGAAAAACAAAGTCCCGCAATTGGACCTTACGGATCCCGAGCTGATTCGAAAAGCACGACAACTTGCACCGGCCTACTTGCGAATTGGTGGATCAGAAGGCGATGCCGTTTACTACAACATCGACGGTAACAAGCGCCCCGAAGGCTACGATTCAGAATTTACGACAGACAAATTGGTCGAGCTGAATAACTTTGCGAAGGAAACTGGCTTAAAGATCTTTTTTACATTAAATCAAGGGCCATCTTCGTGGAAAGACAACCAATGGGTCACCGATAACCATGAACGTTTATTCGAGTTCATCCATCAAAAGGGCTTTGATTGGACCTTCGAGCTAGGCAATGAAGTCTTTGCCTATTGGGCCGTCTTTGGTAGGGAGTTTCAACCGACAGAGCAACAGTATGCTGATAACTTTCTAAAAACAAAATCCTTGTTAAACGAATACAAACTGTCACCCCGATTAGCTGGCCCCGCTTCAGCTTACTGGCCTGTGATCGGAGAACCCTTAGGGTTTATTTTCGGATCCATGGAAGAGCTGCTGCCGAAACTAGGACCAAAACTTGATATCCTTACCTGGCACTACTACCCCACTCAATCCTTTCGCTGCCCTATCGCCATTCGACGAATGGATAAAAACGATTTGATCACCCCGGATTACTTAAATGAGGTCAGCCGTTGGGCCACTGAAATGAAGTCACTACGCGACAAGCACGCCCCCCAAAGCGCCCTTTGGCTTGGCGAAACAGGATCAGCTCAGTGTGGTGGCGAACCCGGCATTTCGGATCGCTATATCAATGCCCTTTGGTGGATCGATCAAATCAGCCAGCTTGCCAAGCTGGATCACAAAGTGGTGATTCGGCAAAATCTGGTAAGGGCTGACTACGCCATGCTGAACGACAACTTTCAGCCCCGCCCCGATTACTACGCAAGTCTTTTATGGAAGCGGCACATGGGACGCGACGTCCTTTCCGTCAATGTGGACGATTCTAACGAAAACCTCAGGTTCTACTCCCATTGTGCAAAGAAAGGACACGGCGCCGTCCTACTGGCCATCAATATTTCGGGTCAAACGAATAAATTTCAGCTTGAAGACTTCAACGGCAAATCAACGATGAACGTCCTTGAGCCAGAAGACGGCTTGCATGGAGGCACAGCACTCGTGAATGGACAAACAGCAAGCGTTGCAAACACCCTAAGAGGTGACAGTCCAAGGCCCCACACCAACAAGGTCTATAGCCTTCGCCCCTACTCACTTAACTTCATCCACCTTGCTGGAACATTTAAAGCCTGTAATTAGTAGGGTGCTGATTTTCCGCAATGCCGATCCAAAAACTTAGAAACGTCCCCAAACCATTGACTAACGCCTCTATAGGGAAATTGATGCCCCTCCCGAGGAGTCGAGCCAAAGGCCGGATAGATCTTCGCCTCGACGCTTTTCCCAGCTCTTCTCATTACACCTGAAAGGAGCCTTGTTGGCGAAAGATCGTAATCGTTCTGTGCTTGAAAAAAGAAAATGGGTCTATTAATCGCCTTGGAAGTTTTAATGAGCTCATATTGCAAAGAGATCGCCTGCTTCCAACTTTTCGCCCCTCCCCCCGCGTTCACGCCTGCGCAGTAGTTTAGACGAGCCATTCCTATCAACACCTGAATCCCACCGAACGAGTTTCCGACTGTCGCTACCCTAGATGAGTCGACAAAATCTTGTTTAAGAAGCCAACTATAGGCAGCAGCCTGATCTTCAAACAGTTCATTTTTATGTTGTTCAATTAAGACTTGGACGCCTTTTTCCATCCCACTTTTTTGAATCGCGGACTTGATAGTGTCCATAATATAAGGACCCTCTGCTTCGCTTAAGCCTTGCCCGCGACGATAGGGCATAAAAAACGCCCATCCCTTCTTCAGAAAAAATGGTGCCATGTTTACACTTGCCTGGCTGTTTAACATACCTGGCGCACTACCGTGATTAAAAAGGATAGTTGGAAATGGACCTGGGCCTTGAGGCTTAAACAACTCCCCCCGCAAACGTGAACTGCCAACGTCAAATTCAACAACATTGAATTTGACGTCTAATCGATTATTTGAAGAGACGTAGGATCGCAGCGCCCTAGGCACCCCATCATCGACATCTTCAAATGAGATAGGCACAGGGTTAAGCTCAGTTTCGTCGACAACATAGAAATGCAAATGGGGAAAAAGTGTTTGTCCGACCATTCCACTTAGACCTATTGGCATTCCTTGATGTACGTAATCACCAACTTCTACAGTGGCACTGGCTTGTTGAATATGAGCGTAACCTGCTTTCGTTCCGTCGCTGTGTTGAATTACGATCAGATTGGATTCGATCCCAATACCTTGCTCTCCATCTTCTACGCGAATCACCACACCCGAACGCGATGCAAGCACCTCCGTCGAAGTAGGCATTATGAAGTCCCACGCATAAAGATGTGCGCCCCGATGACTGGTAAAACTGCGATTCCCCTGTGCTACAAAACGACGCTCCCCCTTCTTCCAGGGAAGACGATAGGGGGAACCATTTGGCGAAGGATAAATATCGGCGCCTGTCGGTCCAGTAAAAAAGACAATAAAGGCCACGTATGGCATAAACCACAGGGAGTACGCATTAAGCAGTCGTCGACGATTCCTCCTCCATGTCGGTGGCGACATCAGTCGAACTACTAGCAGTGCGACCAAAAGAAGAACGGAAACAAAGAAAACTGTAGCCAGTATCGGATAAGACATCGAACTTTCCTTTAAACTTTAAAGTACATGACCCACTTTTGGGCTTCGGCTTCATCGCGAGCATCAAGATGACGCCAGTCCATATCTAGACAAGCACCCATAAGCGCCTTAAGCATGTTCAGGTTGTTGCGCTGTGGGTAGGCCAGAACCAACCGGCAGTAAGCCTCTTCCCAGCCCGCGTCCAAAAGCTGCTGGACAGTCTCGTAGCCAACACTAATTAAGTCTTCTTCTGTTTTGGGCCCAAGGTTTCGTAAGCTTCGAATGAAGCGGGCCGTTTTTTTCTTTTTCGATTTTCTGCGGTCTTCCACCTGGATTCCGAACCTTGGATCACGAGCCTTGATCGCGTCCACGATCCGTTCAGATTGATCTTCGAACTCATTATCTTCAAGGGATAGAAACAACCACTTCCCTAGTACAACATGGGGGATCAGGCTTGAATAGTCAGCCATCAGGCTTTCATGTTCGCTTCGCTCGGTGGGAACCATTAAGCCATTCCAGATGGCGTAGGGATAGGAAACCCCACGGTACTCTTTGGTTTGTTTATCTTCCATCAGGACAAGGACCATCTTGTCGTCTAGATAGACCGCTAACCCACCAAACATTCGCTTCGTGTAAAACCCAAACTGCTCGGCGATGGGCTCTAAAAGATATTCAAGCTCGAAGGTCTTCATGTTTATTCCTTTGGATCATAAGCTTCAGTATAGGCAGAAAGAATCCTATAAAACGTAGACCCCAAACTCCTGTATCAATAGTTTCACTGTTGGGGATAGTTTTTTCTTTGATGGGACGACCGCCCATATCGGTATGGGCTGGACCGAATCATCGCTAAGCACCCAGACAAGGTCTTTATTCCGGATCGGCTCTAGGACGTATTCCCCGGGTAGCTTGCACAACCCCGAGCCCGCAAGCGCTGCATTTAGTAGCGCACGCCCGTTTGTGCTTCTAAAATTCCCCGAGACCTTGACGGTTTGACGTTTCTTTCCGTTATCAAAATACCAGCCGGATTGGCTCCCGACCAAGCAGTTATGATGAACG
>NYZX01000164.1 GCA_002686065.1 Pseudobdellovibrionaceae bacterium
CTTCAGGATGGTCGGGCCAGTAAGGCGATGTTAGGGCTTCTGGAAAAACTATCTGAAATGGACCATGTTAAGGTCATATGTTTTGATTCTGTGGGAGATGGGGACGCCCAGACTCGCGATAATAATATGGCTAAGTTTCTGTACAACGCGATTCGATCTAAAAAGCATAGACGCACCTTGATTCTTACGGGCGGGGTCCATGCCTCCTTAAAAAAGGGGGCTCCTTGGGACCTAAACTTTGTTCCTATGTTAAAAGTTTTAGATGAGGAGTTTAAGAAAGCGGCTTCACCTAAGCGGCTTTTAAATATCGGGTTGAAGTATAAAAAATTGAATACATGGGCCTGCTTTGAAACGGGCTGTGGGTTACATGCCATTGATCAGCCTGAATCACCATACAGCCAGGCTGTCGCCTTTAATAATTATTTTACTTTGGAAGACAATGTCGAAGAACAGGGCTATATGTCATCGCTTTTTATCAGACAGACAACAGCCTCACCCCCAGCACTAAAAAGGTACGGACACACTTTTGGGACGCGGTAAGTTGAAGGCTGTTTGGCTTGTCGGACAGGATTGACTGGGACCGCTCTGGCCCTGGCCCCTTCGGGGCCTTTCGCTGGCTCATCACGGTTGATGGTGGGAAACACAGCATCAAAGTGAGATAAAAAAAGAAGCATAGTTAGCGTTCTTAACTAAAGTTGAGTTTGCGACAAAAACTTTGGAAAGGACACCAACTATGCTCAATCAGCAGCTTGCCCGAATGCTTGTTCCAAGTGAACTAGAAATTATAAAAATGTACCGCACCTCCGGGAGGAGCTATCAGATCGAAGCGACGAAACGCTCAAAGCAGGAGGTCTGTCGGCGGTGTGCTAGTTTATGTAAAAGCATTTACGATCACCGCTGGGTGAGCCTTCGAGACGAGCCGGTTCGTGGTAAGCTGATTTTTTTAAAAGTGCTAAAAAGGCGGTTTTACTGCAAACACTGCCGCAAGCCCTTTACAGAGCCTTTGCCTGGAGTTTTACCAGGTAAGCGAACGACTCAGCGTTTTCAAAAATCGGTGATGTGGGCCTGTGAGACTTTTCAAGATTTAAAGCGCGTTCGTCGTCAGTATGCCTGTTCTTATGATTTTATCTATAAGGCCCACTACGACCAGCTTGAGCGCAAAAGGCGTAAGCACAATATGTACCCTTGGCCAAAAAGCCTTGGCATCGATGAGCACGGTTTTAGACGCAATAAAACCTATGGCCGACGCGAGTTCGTAACCATGGTGGTTGATCATAAAAATAAAAAGCTTTTTGATGTGGCGCTTGGCAAGAGCACAAATGAACTAAAGGCTCAGCTGGGCCACATCCCAGGTCGTGAGAACGTTAAATCGGTCACGATCGATATGTGTGATCCTTATAAGAACTTCGTTAAGGACTTCTTCCCTGGGGCAAAGATCGTTGCCGACAAGTTCCATGTGCTAAGACTGTTAAGTCCAGCCTTGATGAGGGCAAGAAAAGAGGTCTCAGGAACGCGGGCTGACGCCCGCGCGAAGAGGCTTCTTCTGGCTAGCATCAAGCGCCTTGGATACAGTGAGCGTCGGGCCTTGAGGACGTTTTTAAGTAAGCACTCAGTCCTTGAGGAGCTTTATCAGTGGAAAGAACGTCTTCATAAGTTTTACCGAACGCCCGGCTATCATAATGCTTCAAAGGTTTTAAAGAAGATGATCAGCGATATGGCCTGGTCGAGCTTGCCAGAGATCCAGCGATTACGAAAAACCCTTCGCAAATGGCAGGAGGAGATCTTAAACTACTGGTTGTTTAGAATAACAAATGCGCGAACTGAGGGCTTTAATAACGTCGCAAAGCTAGTAAAAAGAAGGGCTTACGGCTTTAGAAGCTTTGAAAACTATAGACTGAAACTGCTAAGTGCTTGTTGTTAAATCGAATTTTGGTGGTACCCACTACGAAGCGTGAAGAACCTTTTAATATGGGGAAAACGAAGTTAACCAGAGTAGTGGTTAAAAATTGGATGGGGTAGCAGGACTTGAACCTGCGCATGTCGGAATCAAAATCCGATGCCTTACCAACTTGGCTATACCCCATCAGGAAGCAACCAAGTTACGAAAACAGTTGGATAAAATCAAGCCCTTAGGGGATTGGATTGGAAAAATATCTAGGGCGGGCCCGCCACCGGGGGTGATGGGCTAAGTGCTCAAGAATCTTCGTATTTTTTGGCGCTATAAAGGGCCGAGCCCATGCTGTCGACCTCGGCTTGATAGGCGTCAAAGACCGATTTTTCAATATATTCGCGCATTTCTTGGTTCAGCGGGTGGGCGATATCTTTAAATTGCCCATCTTTTCGCTTCTTGCTCGGCATGGCGACGAAAATGCCATTGTTCCCCTTGATGACTTTTAGGTCTCGGACAACAAAGCAGTCTTCGAATGTGATTGTAACATAAGCCTTCAGCCGCTCTTCATTAACGGGAAAGACTTTAACTTCAGTGATTTTGATCATCGTCGAGCTCCTGGTTGCAAATCTCCGCGATGGAATATTTATGTAGACTCACTTAGTCAATAAAACGGATTTTTGGCCAGGGGACTTTAGTCAGGGTCTAGGAAATTATCAAAGCGACACACAGAAAGTGGTCGGCCAAGGCAAAAAGCCTCGGCCTCTTAAGTGGGACTGTTTAATTATGGGATGTTTACCCGGATATGAACGACGTTCTCGCCTTTAAGTACACGCAAGATGTTGAACTTGCCTTTTTTAAGGGCTTTGTTCACAGCCTCAGCTGAAGTCGTCAGGCTGCCATTCACATTGAGAACCACATCGCCAGGGGCAATTCCGATCTGTGCGGCTAACGAGCCTTCTTCGACGTAGACGACGATAGGGTGCTTTCTTCGAAGTGGTGGAATATTGAACTCACGGGCCCGTTTCTTCGAAAAGTTCTCCATGTTAAAGCCCAGTCCGTGTGTGACGGGTGTTCCCGTCGCAGGCGATGTTTGAACGGGCTTCTTCGCTTGATCTGGGGCATCTGGGCTGGTGTCGACTTTTAGCTTTAATGTCTTTTTCGTCCCGCGCCGATCGACGACGACGTCAACGGTGCTGCCAACGGTCGTGTCCCGAACGGCCAGTTGAAGGTCGCCTGGATGCTTAATGTCTTTTTTGCCGAATTTAACAACGACGTCATAGGGCTCTACCCCTGCTTTTTCAGCTGGGGTGTCGTTGATAACGTCTAATATTAAAGCGCCTTGATCGACTTTAAGGTTTAAGGCCTGCTTCATTTGTGGGGTGATTTGATCCAACTGAACGCCGATAAAACCACGCTTGATGAAGCCGTCCTTTTTAAGCAAAGGCAAAATAGTTTTTACGTCATTAATGGGGATGGCAAAGCCAATCCCCTGGGCACGCGCGTCGATGGCGGTGTTAACGCCGACAACTTCACCACGCAAGTTGACCAATGGGCCTCCCGAGTTTCNAGGGTTGATCGAGGCGTCGGTTTGCAAAAACGGAAAGCGGTTCAGTTCGTCAATCTCGCGGCCCTTTGCTGAAATAATCCCTTTGGTCATCGTGTGGCCGTGGCCGAAAGGGTTTCCGAATGCCGCCACCCACTCGCCGACTTCGACATCTTCGCTATTTCCGAATTTCAGGGTGTGAAGTTTTCGATCTTTGACATCGATTTTAATGATCGCGATATCTGTTCGGGCATCTTTACCGATGACAGTTGCTGGGTACTGAGTGTCGTCGTTTTCGTCCAACTGAACTTTTATGACATCCGCTTTGTCGATGACATGGTTGTTGGTCACGATGATCCCCGTTTTATCAATAATAAAGCCGGTTCCCAGCGAGCTGCGGTTTTGAGGTTGCGACTCGAATCGTTGTCCATAAAAGCGTTCTAAAAATTGTAGAAATTGCTGCTGTCGAGGGTCGATTCGCATTTGTTGGGTCGTGTAAATGTTCACGACAGCCGGATTCACAGCTTTTGCGAGCTCGACAAAAATATCTGAAGGTAGTGGTTGGCCCTTTTCAACTTTCGGTAAATCAGCCATCGCCATTGGGCTGAAAAAAAAGCTGTATGCGGCAAGGGTCAGGGCCGCGGCCATAAAACGACGGGCACTAGATTTACTAATGAACGAGACCATGTGACCTCCAAGTGAAGTAGGTGTTTTATTTTTTAGAATTAACGTACATAAGCTGAAGGTCGCTAATTAAAGCTGTTAAGAACTGCTGTTCTTGTTCGTCCAAATGACCTTCTGTTTTTTGTTCAAGTACCTTTAATAAATCAATATTGAACCGCGCCATTCCCAAGTCGACCTCGGTTTTACCGGTGGTCGGGTTCGGCGTCTGTCCCAATGCCATCGCGGCAGAGGACCCGATGGAAAGAATCAAAGTTGAAAAATTCGCTTCTAATTGTTGGCCTTGTTGATTCGTCATGAAAAAAAATTAGCCCAAAAAATCGAGGCTGTCCAAGATTGATCGCCGGAAGTCGAAGCGGGATGTAATTTTATGGATGGGTTGGCTCCAAAATGGAGCCAATTAGATGGGGTAATAGCCCAACAGGTGCCTGATGCGCTGCTCAGGGCTGGGGTGATTCGCGAACGAGCGTGTCCAGTTCTTGTGCGCCAAAGGGTTGACGAAAAAAAGTGAGCTCACGGCTGGTGCGGCTGGATAGGGCAGGGTTTCGGTATAACAGCCGATCCGCCAGATCGCCTTGGCGACGGACAGTGGGTTGCCGATCAGTTCGGCGGCCTCTTCGTCAAGGTGGTGAAGGCTGGCTTTGGACTGAACAAAGCGGGATAGTAAAAAAATCACCGGAGTCACCACTTTAGAAAGAATGCGTCCTTTGTTCTTTTCTGGGGCAAAGTTGATTCCTAGGCTCCAGCAAAGTGCGCGGTCGAATTGGTGTGGCACGTATAATAGGGCCGAAATAATTGTGCTTAACGTCGCATAGGCTGTGGAATCATTGCGTTGAATAGCGCAAACTTGGTGGGCGATGACTGCCCTTAGTTCATCGGTCTCAAGCGTTTCGACTAATCCTGTCGTTAAGTAAATTTGACTATGCTGCTCGTTGCGGCCAACCGAAAAAGCTTGAAGGGCCGGGGAAGGGATCAGTTTGACGTCAGGAAAGGGGATGTTCGATTTGCGGGCCAATTCTTGAGTCATCAAAAGGACTCGCCATGGGTCTTGCCCTTCGATGGGCTCGGCTTTGAAGTACTGGCTGACCAGCTCGACGCTGTAAAAATAAAGTAAGTTGAAGACGATCACCGAGATGGCAAAGGCCCACAGCAAACCGTCCCGCCCGGCCGACTGATGACCAGCGACAATAAGGAAAAACGAGATGCTAAAAATGAGGAACCAGACCTTGGTGGTATTCTTTAACTTTAAAAGCATGGCCAAAGTGTAGCCTTGTTTGTGTCAGATCCCAAGCTTGTTTTGTGTCCCAGCAGCTCCGAAATGGAACCACTTACGCAAAAACATTTTAGACGTTAGCCTTCAAACTGCGTCTGGGCTTGCTCCTGTCGGTGTAAATAGGCGAAAATAGGACTTCGAGTGCCGATTGAAGGAGGACCGTTCGTGAGTGTTGACATCGTTGCATTGAATGAAGCCATCAAACAGGAGTCTCAGTTCGTCGATCGAGCTTTGAAAGAAGTGTCTCAGGTCGTTGTCGGCCAAAAAGAAATGCTTGAAGGCATTTTGATGGGGCTACTGACAGGGGGGCACGTTCTGCTTGAAGGTGTTCCTGGGCTAGCTAAGACTTTGACGATCTCTTCGATATCGCAGGCGATCTCTTTGGATTTTCAAAGGATTCAGTTTACGCCGGATTTACTTCCCACAGATTTGATCGGTACGATGATTTTTAATCCAAAAACGGGCGAGTTTGCTCCGAAAAAAGGACCGATCTTTACCAACATTGTTTTGGCCGACGAGATCAACCGAGCGCCGGCAAAAGTACAAAGTGCCCTGTTGGAGGCCATGGCCGAGAAGCAAGTGACCATCGGCGAGCAGACTTATAAGCTCGAGCGACCTTTCTTGGTTCTTGCGACCCAAAACCCACTGGAACAAGAAGGAACTTATCCGTTGCCGGAAGCGCAAATGGATCGCTTCATGTTTAAAATTGTCGTCACCTACCCCTCGAAAGCGGAGGAGCTTGAAATTTTAAACAAGATGGCCGTTGACGACCTGGCTCCGATTAATACGACGATTTCCAAAGAAGATCTTCAAAAGGCGCGGCAGCGCGTGGATCAAATTTATGTCGATGACAAATTGAAAAACTATATTGTTGAGCTTGTTATGGCGACACGAGAGCCAGCGAACTACGGGGTCGCACATATTCAAGAGCTTCTTGCTGTGGGTGGGTCGCCGCGTGCGACGATTAGCTTGATCCGTGCTTCAAAGGCTCATGCTTTCCTACGGGGACGTGGGTTTGTGACCGCTGAAGATATCAAGGCGATTGCGCACCCAGTGCTTCGTCACCGTCTGATTTTGACTTATGAAGCGGAAGCAGAAGAAATGACGACAGACAATGTCGTTAGCGAGATTTTGAATACCGTTGAGGTGCCGTGAGCTTACCACCGGAAATACAAAAAAAAGTTAAGCTACTAGAAATAAGTACGCGTAAGCTGGTGAACAATTTGTTTTCTGGCGAGTATCACTCGGCCTTTAAAGGCCAAGGAATGACTTTTTCTGAGTTTCGTGAATATGTCCCTGGAGACGATGTTCGGACGATTTCTTGGCCGGTGACCGCACGGACAGGTAAGCCCTACATTAAGAAGTTTGATGAAGAGCGCGAAAACACCTTGATGCTGATGGTGGATATTTCGGGGTCTTCAGATTTTGGTGGGCAGCAGTACTTTAAGGGTGAAGCTTTGAATCACTTGGCGGCCCTACTTAGCTTTAGTGCTCAACGCAACAAAGACCCCGTCGGCTTGATGCTTTTTAGTGATCAAGTTGAGCACTATGTTCCCCCTAAAAAAGGGAAGGGGCATGTTCATCGCATTTTGCGTGACCTTTATTACTTTAAGCCGCATTCGACAGGTACAAAGCTATCTGTTGCTCTGGATTCGATGATTGGGATGTTGAAGAAGCGGGCCACTGTGTTTGTTTTTTCGGATTTCTTAGATGAGGGGTTCGAGCGTTCGTTGCGCTACCTGGGGCAAAAACATGATGTGACAGCTGTTGTTGTCGAGGACAGTATCGAAGCTCAGCTGCCGAATGTTGGTTTGGTAGATGTTCGTGACGCCGAAACAGGTGAGATCATGACAATCGATACATCTTCACCTGTATTTCGACGAGATTATGAAAAATTGATTGCGCAGAAAAAAGTCCAGCGGGACGAGATGTTAACGAAGTCTCGTGTTGGTCGCGTTGACGTCCGCTGTGACGGGGATATTGTTGATCCTTTAGTTCAGTTTTTCCGTCGGAGGGTTGGTCGATGAGCAACCCAAAATCACCAGAGACGGAAAAACCATCGCCTGAAGTCGAAGGGGCTAGCCCTATTCTGCCGAAGTGGAACTGTGACTTGGTGGAAGACGGGGTTCAATTGGATGCCTTGTCTGTGGGCGATACCTTTTTGTTGTCCTGTAAGGGCGACTATCAAGAGCGCATGACGGAAAACCTAAAGATCGAGTTTGCTGATGAAAAAGATCAGTACAAGGTTCATATTCTTGAGTTTGTTCGTTCTGATGAGCAGAACCTCGATTTGAAAGTGACCTCTTATAAAACGGGAGTCCATAAGGATTTAAAGTTTGTTCTGCGTGACGGCGAGAACGGGTTTCAAGTTGCTGGCGTCACATTTGAAGTGAAATCCATTTTGAAGCAGGAAAATGGGCCACCGCAACGGATGTGGGCTTCGATGATTCCGGTGAGTTTGCCGGTTTGGATCTACGTCGTCCTAGGTCTTATAGCTGTTGTTCTGCTTCAACGCGCCTATAGTTTTTTTAAGAAGCGCGGTCAGCGCAGACGGATGTTGGAAGAGCTTCAGGCTCACCAGTTGGCGACGACTCCTTACAATCATTTTACTCGTCAGTTGCGGCAAATGAATCGTTCGCTAAGTCTTGATGGGCGTCCGATTGCCGAGCTTATCAAGGAGTTAGATCTCCAGTTTCGGATGTATTTGGTTCGGCGCTTTCAGGTGCCCGCTCATTTGTGGTCAAGCACACAGACCCTTCGGGCGATAAAAGGTGATCACAAGCTGGTTTATTCGACCGTAGAAGCGCAGCTTCGCCGGTGTTTGGTCGAGTTCGACCGGGTGCCGACCGGAGACAGTGATCGCGTCAAAGAAAAAGATTTTGAGC
>NYZX01000165.1 GCA_002686065.1 Pseudobdellovibrionaceae bacterium
AGAGGGTCTAAAGAACGCAACCGAAGGCCTTTCTGTTGAAGTGATGGATTGCTCCCCATTGGCATTTACAGGTGGTAAAGGCTGGGGCCTGGATCAGTTGAATTCCTGCATTCGTCATTTCGAGAAGATCGGTTTGAATGTTTCGCCTTCGAAGTGGGGGCCACTCGATTTTAGTCGTTATCTTTTTAGCTTAAGGTGGGAAGGTGTTGATCTGTCGATTGAAACATTAAGAGTTCACCTTCCTGTGTTACTTGATCTTATCGAACCTGCAGATGGAGCCACATGGACAAGCTTTGCTCGCGAACATATCGAGCAAATAAATGACGATCAGGTGCAAAAGAGCGATCTACTTAAGAAAAGCCTTCAACTTTTAATCATCTCGAAGTCCCACCAAATTCGCAGTGGAGTTCTATCCAGAGGCCTAAGGCTGGTACAATAAAGTAAGCCTTTAATTCTCTGTTTTACCTCTGGCGAAACCCAGGTCTTTGTCTTGTTTATGGAGTTAGCACTGCATAGCGCTCTAAGTTGCAGCTTCTTGCTACAATTGACCGTTCTAGCCTGTATGGTCGTGAATTCGTCCCAACGGTTTTTATTTCTTCCGATTAGCATCTAGACTTTATGAAAATAGCTTTGGGATTTCGATGCAATTTTTATTAGTAGTCATACTTTGCTTTTCCGCGATAGGGAGTCACGCCGAGGAGGGTGACAGCAATATCTTTCTGTCAACCTTTGATACCACTGGCCTCCTTGTTTTAGGGACTAGTGCTGTTGCATGGGAGTTTATTCGCCAAGATGATGAGCGGCAGCAGAAATCGATTNGGCGTCGTGCAGACAGGGTTCCTTCGTGGATATTGGATACATTCGACGATGTGTTTTATCCGCCCGAAAACATAGTGGCCATTGGTCTACTGGAGATGCTTGTCGATGTTGATGCCGGCCGAGCAATGATTGAAGGGGCTTTATTAACGGGTGTTACTGTCGAAGTATTGAAAAACTCCTACCCACGCAAGCGACCTAATGGGGCACCTAGATCCTTTCCATCTGGGCATACAGCAATGGCCTTCGTTTTTGGGACAAACATTGCCTATTTTTTTGGGCCGTACTGGGGAGCCGCAAGCCTGATTCTATCTGCTGGAGCTGGGTATCAGCGCCACGTGGACGAGAAGCACTACTTAAGTGACGTTTTTGCCGGTGCCGTCATCGGTTTTTTGTGGGCACGAGGAGCAGCAACAAGAAAGGTAAGCGGTGACTACCGCTGGGTTCCACTTTTCTCGCAGAATACAGACACTATGAGCTCTGAACTCTCGGGGCTTAGCTTCGTGTATGATTTTTAAAAAGACATTGTCCTGTTCTTCGAGGAAGAACAATATTTGAATCCTATGACTGTCGTTAAAAGAGGCCCGAATTGAAGTATCGCTTCTTGAAAAGATCGAATTTAAGCCGTGAACCTATGGCGGCCCTTTTCGCAATGACTGTGTTCTTGTCGACACAAATTTGGGCTGGCTCCAAGCAAAACGCTTACGATGCTGAATCTGGTGTTAAAGAAAATAGAAATGTGTACTCAAGTCAAAACGACGATTTAAAATATTTAGAAGCCACCCACGATAAGCTGGGATATGACGAGAATAGTTCTGTCGATCCAGAGTCCTATAAAGACATGTTTCGGGTCGACGTCTTGGATGTTGTTTGTCCCAGTTGCAAGCGGTCTCAATTTCGAGTTCGAATTACCTTCCAAGTTGTCTGTCGAATCGGTGATTTACAGGTTGCGGTTCCTATGAGGAATATTGCTTTTAATTGGAAGTTAGTCGACTCAAAGGCTTATAGTCGCATCAACTTAAAGGGCGCTGGCTACACAGATAGCCAAGGCATCGGTCGGGTTCACTTGGTTTCTCCGTTAAAAATGGGTTTTCCGGCCGTTGATGTTTACGTTCAAGGTCAGCGGCATAGATTAACGTCAGATCGTGTTAACTTTGAAATTCCCTATACCAGTGACAATTGTCGATCACATCGATCATAAAAAAAGCAGGACCCATTCCGAGCCCTGCTTCAAAAGTTATAGATGGTCTGTTTGCCTTTAAGGGCGATTAAACACGTTCAAGTACAGTGGCGACACCTTGACCCATGCCGATACACATGGTGGCAACACCAACTGATAGATCTCGTTTTTTCATTTCGTGAAGTAGGGTGCCTACGATACGAGCGCCCGAACATCCCAGTGGGTGACCAAGTGCGATAGCCCCACCGTTCACGTTCACTTTGTCTTCCATGACTTCAAGTAGCCCAAGCTCTTTTAAAACTGGAAGCGACTGGGCGGCGAAAGCTTCGTTCAGTTCCCATAGCTCGATATCTTTGGTATCTAGTCCAGCTAGTTTTAAGGCCTTCTTGCTGGCTGGAACTGGACCGATCCCCATGATCGATGGATCGCAACCAGCTGCTGCCATAGACTTCACTCGTGCCATAGGTGTTAAGCCTAGTGACTTTGCCTTTTCTTCAGACATCACTAGCAAGCATGAAGCTCCATCACTTAAAGCCGACGAGTTACCAGCGGTCACAGTTCCGTTGGCTGGGTCGAAAACTGGGCGAAGTGCGGCCATAGCATCCATACTAGCGTCTTCACGGAAGACCTCGTCCTTATCAACCAGGTAAGGAACGCCTGTTGCATCTAAGCCTTCAATAGGGAGAATTTCATCTTTAAAGCGTCCCTCAACCGTCGCAGCATGAGCGCGTTGGTGTGAGCGGAGGGCGAACTCATCTTGTTGCGTCCGAGAGATCCCGTGCATGCGCCCAAGAAGTTCGGCCGTCAGCCCCATAGCACCCGCTGCTTTTGCTGCTTTCAATGAAAATTGCGGGTTAAAATCGATCCCATGAGTCATTGGGACATGGCCCATATGCTCAACACCGCCAACGACATAGACTTCGCCTTGTCCACTCATGATGCCTTGGGCGGCCATATGAAGGGCTGTCATTGAAGATCCGCAAAGGCGGTTTACGGTTTGCGCTGGAACCGATTTAGGGATTCGGGTCATCAAGGAAGCGTTTCTGGCGATATTGAATCCTTGTTCTAGGGTTTGCTGGACACATCCCCAGATCACGTCATCAATTTCTGCTGGATTAACAGCTTCATTTCTAGCAAGAATTCCATCCATCAATTCTGAGGACAAAGTCTCGGCGCGCGTATTTCTAAAAGAGCCGTTTTTCGAGCGGCCCATGGCGGAACGGATAGCATCTACAATTACTGCATTCTTCATCATCGACTCCTAAATCTGGTAGTAGGATTTACCTGAAGAAGCCAAAGCTTTGATTCCTTCAGTCGGGTTGTACAATGCGCCCAAAGAGGCGTACTTCTGACCCAGCTCGACCACTTTGCTAAGTCCGACATCGTCCGCGTACTTTAAAGCTCCAGCACGGAAAGGCGGGAAGCCCAATCCAAGAACTAGACCCATATCTACTTCTTGCGGTGTCTCCACAATTTTTTCTTCTAAACAACGGGCGCATTCAAAAATCATCGGAAGCATCATACGCTCAATGATTTCTTCATCTGTGACGTCTTTGTTGCCCTTAACGACCGTCTTGATGATGGCGTCAACGGTTGGGTCGACGGTCTTTTTCGGTCGACCTTTCTTGTCGACCTCGTATTTGTAAAATCCAACACCGTTCTTTTGGCCTAAACGTTTTTCGCCGTGCAAGGCCTGAACGATGGTTTTGTTTGGCATTTGCATACGATCTGGGAAAGCGTCAGCCATGATGCTGGCCGCGTGGTCACCGGTATCAATCCCGACAACATCCATTAGGTAGGCTGGACCCATGGGCCAACCAAATTTTTCCATCACTTTATCGATGCGTTTGTAGTCAACACCGTCTTCGATCAACAGATTGAAACCGTTGAAGTATGGGAACAGTACGCGGTTCACCAAAAATCCTGGGCAATCGTTAACAACGATCGGAGTTTTCCCCATCTGAAGAGAATACTGAACAGTCGCAGCAACGGCTTCATCCGAAGTCTTTTTACCGCGAATAACTTCGACTAAAGGCATGCGATGAACAGGGTTAAAAAAGTGCATCCCGCAAAAGTTCTCTGGGCGTTGAAGCGATGTTGCCAAGTCAGTGATTGAAATGGTCGAGGTGTTTGAAGCCAGAACAGCTTTAGGTCCAAGCTGCTTTTCAACTTCAGGAAGAACGGCTTTTTTCACCTTCACATTTTCAACGATGGCTTCGACAACGACATTAACCGTGTCGAACTCACCGTAAGTGAGGCTCGGCTGAATCATATTCAAGGTCTTCGCCATATCTGCCGGTTTAATTTTTCCGCGTTCTAGTTGTTTGCCCAGAAGTTTGGTCGCTTCGGTCAGCCCGAGTTCGATAGCGTCATGATTGATATCTTTCATGATCACAGGAATGCCGCGCGAGGCCGATTGGTAAGCAATTCCGCCACCCATGATTCCGGCACCTAATACAGCACCACGCTGAATGTTTTCCGTGTTCTTGGTCCACTTCTTAGAGACCTTTTTGACATATTGATCGCCCAAGAAAACGGCGACAAGATTTGCTGCTGTTGGCGTTTTTGTTAGTTCGGCAAAAGCTTTAATCTCAAGCGATGCAGCCTCGGCGCGATTCAGGCCACAAGCCTGCTCCATGACAGTGATGGCTTTAACCGGGGCCGGGTAGTTAGGGCCAGCCTTACCAGCAACAAAACCCTTTGCGGTCGAAAAGGCCATTGTTGCTTCAACCTTTGTTAAATCCAAAGGCTGCAATTTGCGCTGGCGACGCGCTTTATAATCAACTTTTCCAGTTAACGCCCGTTCGATCAAAGTGTTCGCTGCATTTAATAATTGATCAGGTTCAACAACGGCATCAACAGCGCCAATTTTCAAGGCGTCAGAGGCACGGTTGTGTTTTCCTGATGTGATCCATTCGATCGCGTTATCTGCCCCGACCATACGAGGAAGTCGAACTGTGCCGCCCCATCCTGGCAGAATTCCTAGCTGCGTTTCTGGCAATCCGATTTTCGCTTTGGGAACTGCGACTCGGAAATCGGTTGTTAAAGCCACTTCACAGCCGCCGCCTAAAGCAAGACCGTTTAAGCAAGTCACGGTCGGCATTTCAAGATCTTCGATTTCGTTGAACATAGTGTGCACTTCAAGAAGCCATTTTTCCATTTCGGAAGCGGGCTTTTTAAAGTGACCTAAAAATTCCGTGATATCCGCACCGAAAATAAAGTGATCTTTTTCGGACCGAATGATTAAAGCCTTGGCTGAATTATCTGACTTAATTGCTTTCAGTGCGTTCGGTAACTCACTGATAACAGCCGCATTTATAACGTTTGACGAGCCTTCTTGATTGTTGAAAATCAAGTGAAGGTAATCGCCATGCTTGTCCACCTGAAGGTGTTTTCCATTAAAAAGCATGTTGGACTCCTATAAATAGAGCCAAGAGTGTGTAGAACTTGTCGGGAAAACTCAATCCTTAACGGGTGTTGTCTCAGTATTTACATGGTTTGCGGGTCGGCCTTTTTGTCGCCGTGGTTCATAACCTTCAATATCTTTTCTTAAAATTTTACGATGACCACCCGCTGTATAATGACATCGTAAAAGACCCGAATCGCAGGCGCGTCGAACACTCATCTCAGAAATTTTAAGCATCTTTGCGGCCTTTGGAACCGAGATATAAGCCGGGCTTTTTTTCTTGTCTTTATAAATCTCAGAAACCTTCGATGGCTCTGGCAATTTTCGACCGGCATTTTCCAAGCGTTTTAATTGCTCCTGATTTTTAAGCCAAGCTTTGGCGATTAATTCAGCAATTTTAGAAACGTATTTTGGGTTAATTTGGCCTCGCGAGGGCAAAGCTTCAACAAAACTAAAATGGAAGTCAGGACTGGAGACTTCAATATATTTTAATTCGCGGCGGAGCGTAATCGGAAAATCAAGTGCATGGTGACGTATTCGCATACAAAAAAATCTACCAAAACTACCATTTAAATCTACCATTTTCCGTGACGCTGGACCCCGAACTTTAAACCTCTATAACGTAAGATAAGATTAGTTATCATACGGCAGGTGACGCGCGTGCTTTCATTTTACGATGCTGCATAATTAAGCATCAATAAACAGCTGAAAATCGGTGTTTTATTCGATGAAAATACGAGCCTAAATGCGGTGTTTTTATAGTCATACGGATTTAGTCGTCATCAACGATTGTTCCGATAGCGCTCGGGGTGCCAATACTGCCATGGCTGGCTGTCGATAAGTCGATTTGAAAGGTCTCATCACCTTCAGTGGCGGCATCTTCGATGGTCGGAACCGTAATTGTCCCCGTCTTAGCCCCGTTGGTTATGGTGATCGTTCCCGCCGTATTGTCAAAATCCGTCCCCAGCGTGGCGCTTGCCAAACTTGAGAAGTCATAATCAACCGTGAAATCGGCCGCGCAGACTCCTTCGGAAAGTTCGACAGTGACACTCATGGAATCTCCTTCCGAGGCAGAAGCAGACAGAGCAGAAACATTTGGTGTCGAACTAGAGGTCGTCATTGTTCCTCCGTTCGATAAGGATCCATAACTGAGGCTGCCGCAGCCCTGTGCGAAAGTAACACCAGAGCTGATCGTCAGATCGCCTCCGACGTTAAGAAGGTTCTTTTCCCTGATTTCGTAGTCTCCGCTTTGAATCATCAGATCTCCGCTACCTAAGAATAGGTTGGCAGCCTGATAAAAAGTGCCGCTGGCTTTATTGATCGTGATGTCGGCATCGAAGTTGTCGCCAGAGGCCACTGAGGCTGCTGAGGAATAGGTTTGATCGCCCGTGCCGATAAAATGGATATCGGTGTTAAACGTAGCTGGTCGCCCAACAAGTCCCAAATAAGTGCCAAAACGCAGGTTGCCTTTTAAATAAAAGGCACCTGGTCCTAGCAGTTGGGTGTCGCCTCGGTGGGTGGCAATGTATAGGCTGTTGGTAACCGTTACATCACTAAGTAGGTGGAAACGGTTTCTAAAGTCGATGTAGATGGTCAGGCTACCGATTTCTTGATCGTTAAAGTCAAAATAAGCGTTATCGCCATCGGTCATGTTGAAATCGATTTGTAAGCTTAAGCTTGTTAGGTCAACAGTTCCCTGGGTCACAAGAAAATCGCCGGTAGATACAAAGCTGTGTCCTGCGAAAGTAACGTTCCCGCTGGTTTTATCCACTTCAAAGTGGGGCATTTCGTTCCAATCGACGGTACTCATCTGGCCAGTAACCACTTGGTTTCCTGATCCGTTTAAAAGGATTTTTAATTGGTTTCGGTTTCCCTTGTGGTAACCTCGACCCACGGTCAAGTTACCTCGAACCTCAAAGGTGTGGCCGTTGCCGGTGGTATAGGCGCCCACATGGTTGCTTGTCATGGATAGGTCGTTCTCGATAACGGCATCTGATAAAATATTGATGTTGGAATTAAACCTGGCAGAGAAGTCTAGGGTTTGTAGGTTTCCTGCTGTGAAATTCAGGTCATGTGCCGTTCCGTCGCTTAAAGATGTGACTTCTATCCGTCCTGAATTATGGCTAAAGCTTCCGCCTTCAAACAACAGATCACCGTTAGTATCTAGTTCGCCGCTGGTCGAAGTAAATTGCCCTCCTGTCATCTTAAGGCTGGACTTGATGGTGATTTTGCCGTCGCCACCTTGAAAGGATCCGCCTTTAATCAGTGCGGTCGTCACGGTCATTGTGTGCCCGGTCGATTGGGTCAGTGTCCCGGTGTAGTCTTCGGTCATGATCAGTTTAGCTAAGGTGAGGTTCCCAGCCGTGGCAGTATCACAGTTCGTGCAGACGTTAGTGAACACGACGGCATCAGAACTTGAAGGCGGAGCGGCGGCCCCAGAGCATTCAAATCCCACGATGGGTCCGCACCAATTGTTTGGCTCAGTCCAGTCACTGTCATCCGTGCCAAGCCACGCGTATTCTGTTAAGACCTGGATAGTTAAAGTTGAAG
>NYZX01000166.1 GCA_002686065.1 Pseudobdellovibrionaceae bacterium
ACTACGAAGCGTGAAGAACCAAGATTGTTTAAAGGTTCACCGGTGTTACCAGGGCTTGTTAACTGTCTTTACTTTGGATTCTGACCATGGTCCTGCTCATCACGGTTGGAGCACAAATTAAAAAACCACCCGTTGGGTGGCTTATTAATTTGGCGTTCCCTACGGGAGTCGAACCCGTGTCTTCGCCGTGAAAGGGCGATGTCCTGGGCCTCTAGACGAAGGGAACGCAGGACTTAGTAGTCATTTAGAGCTCGTGACTATATAGCAGAAAATTCGGCTTGGGAAGCCCTTACTGCATTTTTATTTTTTCCTCTAGTATCAGAGGGTTACACCAAAATTATGGAATTGCCGCCAGGCCTGCCGTCGGCTGGCGGGCCGTCGGGAACTAATTCCACGGGGGCTGGAAACAAGTTCATGACCGGTGGGCTCAGTACGAATCTATCGGCTTCCTATCTAGTACGGGTTTTGCTTCTGTCACGGTCTGTTGGGAAACGTCTACACACTACCTGAGGGGTTAAAATGGGTTCTATCCGTAGCCAATTTCTTCTGATTCTTGGTTTCGTTCTGTTGTTGGCATCGTGCAAGACCGTGCCTCGTGAAGAAATGACCGTCCGCGAGCGACTTCATGACTTCGAGTACTATACTTTAAAGTACGGCGAAAAACGTAACTACGCGCCACTATCATTAAAAGAAAAAGATCATGGCTTTAANTTTAAAGAACTTGTCCGTGACTATAAAAAACAAGTTCGTGAAGCTAAATCGAACGAGGAATACTACTCGATCCTTCGTGCTTTCGTTGCTGAGTTCAAAGATGCCCACAATGCCATCAGCTTTAATCAGTCAAACCTAACGGGCCGTGGTGACATCGTCTATCTTGGCTTTTCNGGTGTTCGTGATGGGGACAACCTTCTTGTTGGAAGCGTCATGCCCACGGCGGCATCTAGCCCCAACTACCCAATCAANCCGGGTGACGTTATCACTCATATCAATGGCAAAAGCCTNCCAGACTATATTCGCGAGCACCTTCTTAAAAGCCGCGANCTNGGGCAGGACCANTCTAATATCACGTTCCATATGAACCGNATTTTCACNCGAACCACTTTAATCAACGATCTTCCAAAAGAAGAAAACGCCGTCCTTAGCGTTGTTCGTGATGGTAAGAAGCTTCGCCCGATTCGTATGCCTTGGATTAAAAAAGACTTGGTTGATTTCGCAGCCGACCTAGAAACCATCAAAAAGATGGCCTCTGGTAGCTTCAGCGACCTTCGTATCGCCGACGCGCGCTCGGGTGAAGAGTTCATCTTCTCGCTGACTGACGCTGCTGGGAACCCTTACCACCGGGACAATGCCGACATTCAAACAGGTGCTCAAGCGCGTGGNATCCTTCGTGATTTCGCGAAAGCGGCCAAGGCCTATCTAGATGGCGAAATGAGCGCTGAAGAAGCTCGTGCAGAAGCTCCGCTTTGGCTTGAAAAGGCCCTTAGCAACTTCCGCATGGCTCCTGGCATTCAAGGTTGGACGGTTCGACCCGTCGACGCCAAAGTCGAAAACAAGGAAATGGCTTTCGACGGAACAAAAACAACTTTCGATCCTTCCACTTTGGCCGATGGCGAGCTTAAAAGCGCTTGGACGCGTTTGACTCGTGCTCGAAGCATTCCGGCAAACGTTGCCGTTATTAAAGAATCACAAGTTTTCCCGGCCTTCATTTGGAGTGCTCCGATTCTTGATGAAAACAACCGTCCAACGGGTTCGTCTAAATCACGCGGTTATATTCGTATCGATTCATTCAGTCCTCAGACAAAACTAACAGAAACCGAAATCATTGATGGCGTGAAGAAGGCTCTTCAGANCTTCCGTGAATCTGGTGTGGACGAAGTCGTTGTCGACGAAATCGATAACGGTGGTGGTTCCGTTTCTTTGATTCTTGGTATTGCTCAAGCNTTTTCGGCCGAGCGTTTAAACCCGTTTGGTCTTCAGTTTGGTCTTAACCAAAACTGGATGGACGACATGCAGGGCTCCGCTCAAGGTAAAACTCCTGATATGGAGCGCGAAATTCACCGTCGTATTTACGATGAAATGGTTCGTGCTCGTGGGGCTGGTAAGCGTATTACGAAGACCTTCGAAATCAATGACCTTATTCCTCACAAGCATCAACCGCACGCAGAAATCGATGGATGGCAGCCGAAGATCGCTGTTCTAACCAACGAAATGTGTGCGTCAGCGGCTGATATGTTTGCTGCTGTGATGAAAGACAACGGACTTGCAACAAACATTGGTGGCCAGACGATGGGTGCTGGTGGAAACGTCGTTGAGCACTATAACTTTGGTGGTTCTGGTGCAACAATCCGCATGACAGAAAGCCTTTTGGTTCGCTTCATCCCAGACGGGACAGACGCTCAAGGCCGTAAGCTTTTTAAAGAAAAGTACATTGAAAACCGCGGGATCCACCCACANATCGTGACTCCGACTTACACGCAGATCAAAACGAAGTACGCTGAGACAATCGGCCTTGCTTATGAGTACCTAAGCAACCCCGAACAGTTCCGTAAAGTTCTTCGTGAAAGCACGCCACTGGTTGACCTTGATCAGCCTCCTGCTGGCGATGACTCAGAAGTGCTTCCACCTGTCGTACCACTTCCGANGCCGCGATTGGCCGAGNTGCAAGCACAAGCTTGTTCAGGCTTGTTTGCCAACAACTAATATTCGTCACNGACCTCCGAGACCACCATGGCTCGTTAACGTCAAAGGCTGCCTTTAAGGCAGCCTTTTTTGTTTCTATAGTAGGGCAAATAGAAATGTGCAGTCGGGGCTAAAGTTTGAATTCGTTCATCAATCGGATCGCGACAGGGTTTTCGATCACGCGTTTATTCGAAATCAAAAAGAACTCTTCGTACACGCCAGCCAGGCGGCCCAATTTAATCAGCTTTCCTTCTTTGACGTAGTGTTTGACCGCGAAATGAGGCTCGGCAATAAGGCCATAGCTGTCAGCGGCTAATAGCTTCTGGGTCGTTGTGTCCTGGGTCTCGGCGACGATATTGGGGGTGATATTGTGAGTTTCAAAGTAGTGGTCTAAGTCGTGTCTAAGTTTGCTGTGCTTTGTTGGGACAACCAATGGTTGTCCCGAAATGGAGCTTGGAAACTGCTCTTTTAAGCCCTCAAATTTTTCAGATGAATAGATCGAAATAGGGACTTTGCCAATAGACCGGGTTTGGATGCTTTTACCCTCTTGCGCCGGCACGATGTGGTGATCGGACAAGACAAGGTCGATTGAAAAGGAGTCCAGCTGGCGGTACAAGCTATCNCCCGTACCGTCCAGTAGNGTGACGTGGCAGTCAAAGTTTCGGCGAGCCCATTCGACCAGCTTCACGACCAAAGACTTTGGTACGCTATCAAGGGCACCCAGTTGTATATGAGGCTTGATACTTAAAGATTGATCGCCAAGGACCGTCTGTAGCTCGGTCCCTAGGCTATGGATCTGGTTCGCATAGCGTAGGGCAATTTTGCCCGCGTCCGTCAGAAAAAGTTTACGGTTGCGCCTTTCGAAAAGCTGCTTTCCAAAGGCCTCTTCAAGCTGCTTTAGCTGGGCGCTTAAAGCGGGTTGGCCGACCAGCAGTTTTTCCGAGGCTTTCGAGATGCTGCCTTCGGTCGCGATCGCTTTAAAATACATAAGGTGGTGATAGTTAAGCCAATTCATTGGGTCAATCTGGCACACCAGAACCAATCCATCAATAATTTTGAAGGAAAGGTTAAGGTTTATCGAATATATCAATCTATAAAAAATGCTAGTCTTAAACTGTGGGGCATTGCGCCCGAAAAGAAAATGCGCTGGGTTCTATTGAAGGGATGATTGTTTGGGACGTCATAATGCAGACAACAGGTCAGTTGGGGCCGTCGGGATCACGGGCAAGCTTTTAGGCTTGTTAGGTTCTGAAAGTGCTTATCTGAAAGTCATCGTACTTTACGGTGTCGTTGTTAGTCTTTTGGCTTTAGCGGTTCCTTTTGCGATTCAGATATTGATTAACTTGCTGGTTATCGGGGGACTGTTTCATCCGGTCGTCACGGCGACGGCTGTCACATTTGGCTTGCTGGTGGTCTCGGGTGGGCTTTACCTGGTTCAAGTGTGGATGGCTGAAAAGTTAAAGCGTCGCGTATTTGTTCGGTTCTCAAGCTTGATTGTTCTTCGCGTGTTAAACACCTCAAAAAGTACGTGGTCACAGCTGTTTCCTTCGAACATTGGGGATCGCTTTTTTGAAATCCCAGTGATTCAAAAAACCTTAGCCAAGATTGCGGTTTCCGGTTCAACCTTTGGTTTGCAAATGTTTGTCGGCTTAGTTGTGTTAGCGGTCTATCACCCGGTGTTTATACTTTTTGATTTATTGTTGTTGGGAACGATGTATTTCACTGTTCGTACCTTCTATCAGGCGGGGCTGGCCACGGCATTCAACGAATCAGACCATAAGTACGATGTCGCCGGTTGGGTGCAAGATATGATCAGCCAGCCCGAGAAGTTCTCGTCGGACAATGCGCGCATTGGCGGTATTCGACGTCTAGATGCAAAAATAAAAGACTACCTGGCGGCCCGGCATGGTCACTTTCGGGTTGTCTATTTACAAACACTGATTTTGGTTTCGGCACATGTTGTACTAAGTGTGTTGTTGTTCGGGGTGGGTGGTTATTTGGTTTTTCAAGGTCAGCTGACCTTGGGGCAGCTTGTCGCGGCCGAGATCATAGTTTCCGGCATCCTTTGGGGTTTGCGTGGATCAGGAGAGCTGTTCGAAAGCCTATACGATTTGATGGCCGCATTGAAAAAGCTCAGCTTGTTTAGCGACCTTCGGCCCGAGCAGCCAACAGAGCTATCCGAAAAGCACAACGACATGCCCGAGCTGCAATTCGACGATGTCCGTCTGTCGACAAGTCAAACAGGACTTTCTTTTAGCTTGAATGATAACGAGGTCATATTGGTGCGTGGGACTTCGGGACAGCTACGCGAAGTGCGGTCGTTTCTAGAGCAAGCAGAGCGTCCGCCTAGTGGGCAGGTACTAGCAAAAGGGATCGAGATCCATCGGTTTCACCCTTTGGATCTGGGGAACATTCTAATGATACCGAAGCTTCCTCCTTTGGTTGGTGATTGTCTGCGGTCGTCTTTGTCGTCTTGGTCAAGTTCGGTCCCGGACGGTGCCATGCTTGAAGCCTTCGATGTGGTTGGTTTAAAGGATTGGTTTGATGAACTTCCATCTGGTTTAGATACGTCGATCCGGGACCTTGCAGGTATCTCGATGGAAGTCGAACTAAAGCTAGCTCTGGTTCGGTGTTTAGTCTTAGATCCGAAAGTGATTGTTTTATCCCACGCTTTTGATCTTTTACAGTTTAATGACTTAGTCGACTTGGTGACGGGCTGTTGCAAGCGCTACGGGCTGAAGTTTTTAATTCTTAGTTCGGCAACGGCTGATCAGGTCAAAGTGGTCGAAGGGCGATGGAAGTTGTTGCCAGTTGTTGGGCAATCTGAAAAGTCGGGCCGCAGTGGGGTGGTCGCATGAGTGATTTACCAGTTCGCGACGAACAATACGTCTCTCAATTGCAACGCTATCCCACCCCAAAAGCCTCGTTGACCTTTGTTCGTTTGGTCATCGCTAGCTTCATAGGGATCGGGGTCGCCTTAGTTATTGTTCCTTGGTGGCAGACAGCCGCCGGTAAAGGGCAAACCATAGCTTTAAACCCCGAAGAGCGGATTCAGGAAGTACACAGTCTAATTAGTGGCCGGGTCGAAAAGTGGCTTGTTCAGGAAGGCGAGCGAGTTGAAAAGGGGCAGGCTATCGTTCAGATCGTTGATAACGACCCGAATCTAATGGAGCGATTGCAATCGGAACTAGATGCGACGAAACAAAAGGTAAAAGCGGCACAGACGGCTGTGCAAGCATCATATAGTAACCTAGAGCGGCAGAAATCACTTTATAGCGAAGGGCTTAGTTCGAAGCTGGATCTTGAAAAGGCCGAAATTCGTTGGACTCAACTGCAAACGTCATTGGCTTCCGCCGAGGCAGACCTCGCCAAGGTCAACACAAAGGTGGCGCGCTACGGAGAGCAAATTGTTCGAGCTCCGAAATCGGGCCTTATATCAAGAATCCTATTGGGGGCAGGTCCCGTGCGAGTCGCCGAAGGGGATCGTCTGGCCGTGCTGATCCCAGACTTTGAACAGCTGGGTGCTGAAATCTATGTTGATGGAAACGACCTGCCGTTGATCTCTCCCGGAAGCCAGGTTCGCGTTCAATTTGAAGGTTGGCCCGCTATCCAATTCAGTGGATGGCCACAGTTGTCTAGTGGCACTTTCGGTGCTGAGGTGATCGCGGTTGATTCTGTGGCTTCGGCCGACGGGCGATTCCGGGTGCTGCTTAAGCCAGGATCAAAGGATGGTTGGGATCAATTGGTTAACCTTCGCCAGCAAACTCGGGTGAAGGCTTGGGTTATGTTGGGGCAAGTTTCTTTGGGTTACGAGCTATGGCGTCGTTTTAACGGATTCCCTGTCGAGCGCCCTGTGGAAGATTCGTCGCTTTACAATAAAAAAAGAAAGTTAACCAAGTGAGAAGCGGCTTTGATTCCATATTCTTTCTTCTTTGTCTGCTGATTGGCCATGCGGCCAGCTGGGCCCAGCAGCCCTATTTGACCGAGCAAATGGTACTTCAGTCGGTGGTCGACCGTTATCCGAAAATTATCGAGCAGGACCTGCTGTTGCAGGCGGCTCGAGAAAACATTGTTTCTAAAGAAGGGGCTTTTGATTCAAAGCTAGTTGTTCAGGGGGATCAAAGGTTATCTGGTCCATACGAAGACGCTCAAGCTGGGCTTGTCGGAATCGAGCGACGTTTTCAGCCTTTGGGTTTAAAAACACGTCTGAACTACCGTGTCTCCGATCAAGCTTTTCCTAGTTACGAAGAAAACTTAGCAACCCTTGATCAAGGCGAGTGGAGCTTTTTTGCAGAGGTCAGTCTTCTTCGAAACCGAAGGATTGATTCCTTTCGTTATCAGATCCGTAAGGGGCAGCTGGACGCCTTGAAGGTCGAAAAAGACCGCGACCAGTTAATTCAAATGCTCAGCGCCGAGGCACGATTGATTTACTGGAGCTGGAGATTCGAGGCTCAAAGACTTCGAGTTCTTCGGGGCTTATTGGATTTAGCCGAAACCAGGCAAAAAGCTTTAGAACGCCGTGTGAAATCTGGTGCGTCAGCTAAGATAGATTTGACCGAGAATACCCAGGTGATCGAGCAACGACGGGCGAAGCTCATTGAAGAAGAACTCAAGTTCAATGTCATCAGTCAATACCTGTCCCTTTACTTGCGGTCTGAAGATGGTCGACGTATTCAGCCATCGATCGAGCAGGCAGAAGCGATTGTTTCGCCCGAAGAAATTATTCAAGGCGCTGCTATGACACCGCTTGATTCCGTTGATGTTGTTCGACGTCAGCCTGCGATGGCGCGCCTTAAGGTGCAGCGTGATATTTTAGAATTACAGGTCCTTCAGGGGGAAAACAAGTTACTGCCAGATGTCCGTTTGGGACTTAAAGCTTCCGAGGATCGAGGGGATAATCCGTATAGTTCTTCGACTTTGGCTGGGTATGAAAACCGTGTGTTTTTAAATATTGAAATCCCACTTGAGCGTCGAGACGGAAACGGAACCATCGGTCAGCTGAAAGCTCAAAAGAAGGCTCTTGATCAACGCATCCGCTTACTTTCGGACAATATCGAAGTTCAATACCAAACCTTACAGCGGCAGATTGATGCACTTAAGGCGTCGACAATGTCATTTTATAAGTCTTACCGTAGCGCAGCTCTGGTTCAGCAGGCAGAGGCCAAACGTTTTCAAAACGGTATCAGCAACCTGTTTTTGCTAAACACCCGCGAATCAAATGCGGCGAACGCCTATTTGGCTTGGCTGTCTTCCTTGTCGAGCCTTCAGAAGAAACGTATCGAGTACCTGGCTTTGATTCAGCCTGCAAAGCCTTCGGCTAAGGACTAGCTCTGTTCGCTTTAAGCGATATAAAAGATCGTATTTATGAATTTTTTCGATAGTCGGTTTTTAGTTACTATTATCTTGTGTCCACGTTTCAAAAGGAGGAACTATGACAAAAATCATTTCAGTCCTTTTCGTCTTATCGTTGGTGCCCTTGTCTACAATGGCGCGAAACAACGATTTTCAGACGGACAAAAGGGATGTGCAGTTGATTTTAAAAGAACTACGTCAGATGAAAGCCAGCTGTGCTGAGAAAAAGGCAAACGAGCGCCGGCGAATGGAAGTAAACGAACGCACAAGCCCTCTTCGAGACCGTGAAGGTTGGTTTTAATCTATCGATTAATTGAATCATATCCTTCGCTTTTATCGTCTACCTCGACCACGATGTTTTTTTTACAGTCTGATCTGATCCGTATCTGATGCGGAATGTAAAAGTCGAGGGGGATGAGAGTGAGAACAGTTTGTTTTTTTTGTTGGATGGTCGGAGCGACAATAGGGCTGTCTCTGTTCGCGACGCAGAAAGTTTTTTCTCAGACAGCTACCAGTCGTCTTTCGACCACCATCGAACCAAACTTTTTTGCTCCTTATATACCTGACCGTGTTAGTTACTTTGCTATCTTGT
>NYZX01000167.1 GCA_002686065.1 Pseudobdellovibrionaceae bacterium
TTCGCACATTCGACAACAGGTCCCTAGCTTGATCATCAGCTTCTTCGATGATTTTTTCGCCACGTTGCTTTGCACGCTCACGAATTTCAACAGCCTCACGCCGCGCGCCCTCTGCAATCACTTTTATTTGGTGATTGGCATCAGATTGAGCTTTAACATATATTTTTTTAGCATCTTGAAGCTGTCGCTCAGACTCACGAGTCGCTTTGTGTTTGAACTCTTCAGCTTGCTCTCGAGCCTGATCCATAAGTCGCTCAGCATGCTCGGCAAAGTTTTGTAGAAGCTGTTCTTGATGTTCTTTAATCTTTCCGACAAATGTATGACCCAAAGCCTCGTCGACAACTTTTGACTTGGTCCGCTCGGCTTCAAACTGATCCATGGCGTCTTTGACCATCGAATTCGCCTCAGAAATCAGCCGACCCGTCACCTTTTCAAATGAGTCCAGCTCTTGACCAAACTGGGTGTGCCGCTTTTGGTCCTCTTCGTCCATGTCTTTCTTAAGCTTTTCAAAGCTTTCTTCCCAAAGCCGGTCTTGTTCTTTACGGACTTCCGAAAAATCAGCGCTTAAAATAACAGACTGTTCTTCAATCTTTTGACGGACCTCAGAAAAGAACGACTCGGGATCGGTTTTTTCTGATTTGATTTTTCCGTACAGCTGCGACAGGTGATCGTCAACAGACTGATCAACCTCTGGTGGCCCTTCAGGCTCAGCAGGCTCTTCACTTGGTTGGTCAAACCGAATATCAGAAAGACTTTTTGTATTTTCGGCGGATGACCATTCAAGGACGAGGTAAACGTCTTTTTGCCCCAAGCGAAGTCGTGTTCCAGACGCAAGAGCGATTTCCTGACCGGCAGGAAGGCGGTTTTCTTCCACATAGGTCCCGTTTGACGAGCCCAAATCCTTCGCCAAAAGCGTTTCGCCATCGTAGCGAAGCAAAAGGTGCTGGCGGCTCACGTCGACAATTGGCAACGACACCTCAGCATCTTTTGATCGCCCAATGCGAATCTCGCCAGCATCGAATTCGAACTGGCGAGAAAGCTCTTTTGATTGGACTTTTAACTTCAGGGACACAAGTTATCCTTAGGAGGCCTTACTGACCTGCCGCTTTTCTTTCGTTTTATTATTCATTCTAGAAAGTTCACGTTTCACAGACTCTTCGGCAAGGGCTTCAATAGAGTCCTTGTGTTCGTCAAAACGCTGATCATCCGATGGAACGGTGTTGTTATCGCTCATATTCCAAAGACGATCCAACGAGTTCTCGAAATGATCAACCGTTCGAATAAACGTCTTTTCTGGCGAAAGCAACGTATTCACAAACCGCATCGACACGGACAAGACGATCCCCACGATGGAAGTGCTCATCGAAAATGAGATCTTCAAAAGGAACTGATCCATAATCAATTTTGTCCCCTCAACATCGGTTAGATCCATTGTACTCAAAGTCGGAAGCGCTTTCATGATCCCCAAGAAGGTTCCGAAAATTCCACCAATGATAAACATCCCTGGCATGATATTTAGGATATCGTTAACGGTGACCGCTGGAATGACTCCAAAGACCTTATTAAAGGCTGGGTTTCGCTCGAAGACGGTCTTAGAAATCTCGTGGATCTTTGGCGAATTGCCCTCTGACCGCAAGTGTTTAATTTGGCGCAAGGTATCGTGCACAAGTCGCGCCGAGCCCTGCTGAATCAAGAAGATTCGATCACTCATTGCCATAATATAGTCAGGCTTACGACGCTTTAGAATTGTACGAAGCTCGAACAGTTCATAGTAGGTCTTTTCTAGTAGCCGTTTGACCGTGGCATAAAACGACATCTCGCCTTTACCTTGGTCATCATCATCGATGAAGTTGTCAATTCGCTTATGGAACTCTCTGGCGAACCATAGTTCCCGGCGGATGGTATAAAAAACCAACAGCCTGAAAACAACAGCAACCAAGAAGGCCCAACCCATAAATGGGATCAGCAAATCCGTTGCAAACTTAACTAAACCATCGATCAGTCCATATAGTAGATCTTGTGTCATGGTAATTCCCTTTATTATTTATCGTCCAAATCAAATTTAATAATAACTCGTTGTGATTTCTTACAATCGTACTTATCGCAAAATTCACGCTGGCTCATACCTGACGCCAGCCCGCGCCCCTTGATATCCTCTGATAAGAAACTTCGGCCAGAGACCTTAACCAATGACAGAAGCTTCTTTTGATAGGGGTACTTTAGCTTTTCAGTATCGAAGATGTGATCAAAGATCGAACGCGCTCGGTAGTAACTTAAATCTAGGTTATAGTTCACCGCTGTTCGGTCGCCTGGATCTAGACTTTTCGGATCGACAAAGCGACCTTTAAATGTCGGCGATGCAAACCCCACGATTTCGACGGATTCAATTTTTTCTGCAATCGCTTTGTTTTTGAGAAGACTTTGCGCGTAGATCGGAACAAAGCGCTCAAGTGCGGTCTTCATACCTGGCTTCAGATTAGATTTACCCGTATCAAAGTACTCATTTCCAAAAGCGAGAACCACATCGCCCGTCTCTGGATCGACTTCTGCAGGGATCCCGTTCTTCTCAAGCTCTTTGCGAATCTGGCCAGCAAGGACCTTCTTTTCGTTGGCTTTCGCTTTTGCTTTAGCCAAGGCCTTTTGAGATTCTTTGATTTTGGTTTTCAGACCCGACAACTTCGACTGCATTTTCTTACGATCGTTTTCTGCCTTCTTCTGGAACTGAGCAATTCGTCGCGCCTTCGCTTTAGCCGACAATTTTTCCTTTTCAATTTTAGCCTCGAACGCTTCCTGAGCCTTACGTTGCTTTGCTTGAAAATCCATCTGAGCCTTAGCCAAGCGCTCTTGATACTTGCTCTCTGTTTCCTGAATCTGTTTGATCAACTCGGTTCCACGCTTCTTTTCTTCGGCCAATAGTTTTTCTTGGCTTTGAATGCGCTGTGAAGCCTGCTTTAGCTCTTGGTTCGCTTCTTCTAGGTTTTCTTGTTTTTCCTGAAGAACTTGAGCAATAGACTGCTTTTGCTTTTCTAGCTTTTCAACCTGCTGNTCGGTCTGCTTCTTAAGTTGNGCCAACTTAGANTGATAGCGCTTCTTAGACATCTTCTTTGAACGATAGGCGGCCTGNAGCTTCTTTTNCTCTTTTTCCANGCGNCGCTCGTAACGCTTAATCGANTTTTCTTTNTTCTTGATTTCCTGCTGATTCTTATCAATATCTTTNTCAAGCGAGGCNATNTGAGTCGACTTCTCTTGGAGCTCTGAATCTTTCTTCTTAATGATGGTGTCACGACGATTGATTCGCTGTTTCGAAATCAAGTTCGCATTGACCACATTTCGAATCAGTTGCTGGTAGCGATTCAAGGCCTCTTTTTTGTCCTGCTGCTGCTTAGCTAGCTTAAGAAGCTTTTGCTCCTCTTCGCTGGCCTCATCCTCAAGAAGATGCAGGTGCCCCATCAGGTCGTTATAGACCTTTTTGTCATCTTGACTAGCCTTATTGTTTACATAGTCCTGCTTCAAGGTCTCATAGACTTTAATTTGCTGCTTCAGGTCTCGGTTCTCATCCTGAATTCGTTCGAATTCAATGGCTTTTTGCAAACCAAATGTCCCGTTTCGCATACTTGAAGTGACGTAAAGTAACAAAAAGACAACAGACAACACCATGAACAAATCAGAGTATGTTGTCCACTGAGTGTCCTCGTCTTGCTCGTGCTTAATCTTATCGTAATCAAAGCCCATACATGGCCTCCTAAGGAGACCATCGGGGTTTTAGACTTCTGAGTTGACTCAATTAGGACCAAAGAAAGGTCTAGAGATAGCAAGATTTTTTAAGCGGTCTTGCGTTGTTTACTTAACTTGGCCAACATCTCTCGACTTATGTCCCCAAGTTCCATCTGCTTCGTAACGCCACCAAGCGCAAATGCGGCTTTAGGCATTCCATAAACAACACATGACGACTCGTCCTGGCCAATGGTATAGGCTCCGCTATCAAACATTTGCTTCATGCCCGTCGCACCATCTTTACCCATACCTGTTAAGATGACACCTAAGGCATTATCAGCTTCAACGTCGGCGACAGACTGAAACAAAACGTCCACCGAAGGTTTGTGACCAGAGACCAAGTCCCCGTCAAACACCTTAACCGTTCGGCGGCCACCTGACTTTTTCAACTGCATTTGAAGCCCACCTGGAGCTACAAGCACCCGACCAGGCCGAACCTCATCCCCGTCTTCAGCTTCTTTAACATCAAAAGGGCAAATTTCGTTCAATCGATCGGCAAAGGCCTTGGAAAAGAATGGTGGTATGTGCTGAACAATAAGGATAGGTGGTATCTCGGGAGGCAAGCCACCAAGAACGACTTTGATCGCTTCCGTTCCTCCTGTTGAAGCTCCGATGGCCACAAGACGACTCAAGTCCACAGGACCCGAGCTCTTCGGAGCAAGCCCTCCGGCTCGCCCACGAACGACCACTTTTTTATTTTTCTGCGCCGAAGCCACTAACAACTTATCAACAAGCGTTTGCTTGAACTCGGCGGACTGAGATGCCTCTGGTTTCTGAATATAATCGACAGCCCCCAGTTCTAAGGCTTCGATCACCAATGTCCCTTCAGAAATCGACAAAGAGCTAACGACAATCGTAGGAACCTGAATGTTCTCGGTCTTCATCATTTTAAGAACATCAACACCTGTCATTTCAGGCATATGAATATCAAGGGTCATCGCATCTGGAGAATGCTTCTTAATCAGATCCTTTACTTCTCGAGGGTCCCCTGTTTCGGCGACCACTTCAAAGCGCCCTGAATCATTCATCGATTTCTTTAACAATGATCGAATGGTCTTAGAATCATCGACAATCATGATTCGGCGTTTACGGCCGTCATCTTTTGCCACCTTCGCTGAATCCTGAATTTCGGCAACACGGATGGTCCCTTTATCACCCAAGATATACAGCTCTAGGTCCGTCCCCCTAGCAAAAGACTTCCCTTTGACCTGAGAACTCCATGTCTTAAGGTGGTTCTGAATCGATGTCCCCAGATTCAAGGTATCAACATATTTAATCACCAAACCAGACCCATTAAGCTGAGACCGGTCGACCTTCATTTTCCTAAGGCAAGACTCGAACCACTCGTCAAGAGTGGCCTTGTCCCAGGTGGGGTGGCTATAAAAGCAGACGCTATCCGTTTGCCCTGGCGCCATAATAAGAACACCGACCCCGAAAAACGAGGCCAGGTGAAAATACTCTGAGGACTTCAAAGATGAGGTATTCGAATGCTGAACTTCCTTCACGCGGCACGGCCTCCAACGGTATGCTCACTGAGCACTTTATCAGATTCATAAGAAAAGCTCGTCGCTGGCACCTGCAACTGTGCGATCGACCATAGCTCGTCATAGGTTTTAGAAAATCCCCGGCCCAAGTCTTCAATGACAAGGTGAAGACTTGGCCAGCGTCGCAGGTGATCAATATGAACTTTCGACATATCACCTAAAACCAACATCGATGTAAACTCGACATTCTTTAAACCCTTAAGCTCACCCAGCCGGTCCGAAGAGGTCAGGTAAACTCGATTTGATAGGATTTCTCCGAGGTCCTGTAGTTCACTGACTTTTTTACCTGTCTCTTTTTCCAACTGCTCGGCCAGGGAGCCTAAAATTTGACCCGGGCTTTCAAACGCAATGATGGTTGGCGGCTGAGGCGCACGAAACTGTTGAACTAAACTTTTCAAACGCTTCAGGTCATTGATCCCACAGGTAACTACCCGAAGCTTTTGCTCGGTATTGGAAATGATCGGCGAGCGCGCAAAAGACGTTTCCAACTTCCGTACCTCTGACAAGTCCACTTGGCTCATCCGAGCAACCAAGTTCAACTTGGTCCGAATTTCTTCGCTACGTTGACCAAGGTTTTCCAAGGCCGGTTTTTCGATATAGTCCGTGGCCCCGTACTGCAACGTCTTCAAAGCAAGCTCTGAGTCCTCCCGAGAGACTGACGAAACAACAACAACGGGAGGGTGATTCGAGTTATAGTTATTTTTTAAATACTCGACTCCGTTTTGTTCGGGCATATGAATATCTAAAGTCACAACATCAGGCTTATGAGTTTTCAGAACTTCGGCAGCTTCCAACCCATTCTTTGCCGTAGCAATCACTTCAAACCCATAATCAGCGGAAAGCATCCGCTTTAACAAGGCTAGAACCGTAGGAGAGTCATCAATACAAACAACCTTCACAGGACCAGAATCCTGAATCAAACTTCGATCTAACGGAGCCGCCTTCATGACTTCAGCCGCAGATGCTGAAGCTGCTGGTCGTGCTGCTGGAGCCTGTGCCGGAGACGCCTTCGGCTGAGCAGCTTCAAACCCATAGATCGACCGTCCCAAATGTTTAAGTCCTTCTTGTAGCTCGGTCAGGGTTTCAGACAAACCGACGATCAAGTGCCCATGAGGGTACAGCTGAGCTGTTAGCTCCTTTGTAATCTTCGCAATTTGTTCGTGGGTAAAATAAATAAAGACATTTCGGCAAAATACCACATCAAACTTTTTACCCTTCGTCGCTCCGGCAAGATTGACAAGGTTTGCTGGGAAAAACTCGACATGCTGCTTAAGGTGTTTTTTCACCTTGGCATAATTGGATATATCACCTGTTCCTCGGGCAAAATTATCTGATAAGTATAAAGCCGGAATCTTCTTTACATCATCCCATGGGTAAACTCCGTTCGATGAAATCTTGACCGAGTTTTCATCTACGTCGCTGCCGTAAACCTTGAAGCCCATCGACGGATCGATGCGCTGAAGATGATGACGAAGGAACATGGCCAACGAGTAAACTTCCTGACCATGACTACACGCCGCAGACCATATCGAAATCTCACGGCGCCCGGCGGCCTTGACCGCCTTCACAAGAGCCGGAAGCTGAGTCTGTAAAAATTCAAAGTGGGCAAACTCCCGAAAAAAGAAGGTATGGTGAGTCGTCAACAATGAAATCAGTGCGGACAATTCGGATGACTCATTCTTTTGCAAAAACGAGTAATACTGCTGGACGTTTAACCCCCCAAGCTCACGCATGCGCTTTGCTAAACGCGATCGCACCAAAGCCCTTTGTTTATCACCTAACTGCACACCGGTGATCGAACTCACTTTTTCCGCAATACGAGAGTAACAACCCTCTTCGGACATGTCTGACGACGTAAATTGCCCCATCTCAACAACCTTCCCTTTTTGACCCGCAACCGCCGAATAACTTAAATATCTTCAAACCGAGGATCTGACTCCGCAGGAACAGCTCCAAGATCGGAACCCACCGCGACCTTGTCTTCGCTAGCCATATCCTCGGATTCATCGAAGGCATCTGCCGACGGCGTTTCTTGCTTTAGCTCGAAGGTCGACTCGGCCCCAGCTGATGACTCAGCTTCTACTTTTGATTCAAACTCATGCTCTTCAAAATCCTCTTTGGCCTCATGCATTGGAATAACGTTATCAGCTGTGCCTTCATCGTCCCAACCCGAATGATGTTCGGATACATGAAAGGGTTGTGACTCACTTGAAGTCGATGGAGAGTGATGACTGTCATCTGACACAACACCTTCATCAACCGCGAAGCCATCATCAACAGAACCGACCTTTTCGGCGGCTGTCAAACGGGCAAGAACCCGACCGACAAGGGACTCTAATGATTTCGCACGCTGAGCCACTTGATGTGCGGCTTCCATTGATCGGTTTGCAGCGTCCGAGTTTTCGTGAGTCGCACTATCAAGTTCGGTCATAGCCTGAGTGATATTAGACACGCCATCTGCTTGCTCACGGGAGCCAGCAGATATCTCACTCATCATCGTCGTCACTTCACCAACGTTCGCAACCACTTCATCAAAAACCTGTTCACAACGATTAGCAATTTCAACACCCGATTCCACTTTACTTTTTCCAACTTCAATCAATCGACCAATACTTGAACTGGTGTCTTTGACGACGGCTTCGACCTGGTGGCTGCTATCAGCCAACATGGCACTGATTTCCGTTGCTGCCTGCCCACTCATCGCAGCCAAGTTTCCGATTTCTTCCGCGACCACAGCAAAGCCCTTCCCGTGCTCTCCAGCACGAGCAGCCTCAACCGAAGCATTAAAAGATAAAAGCTTCGTTTGAAAAACGATATCGTTGATCACAGTGGTTTTCGATGAAATTTCGTGGATCACATCAACGATCTTGCTGATTTCCTGATTACTTTTATTAATCTGAGTCATGATGTCATTGTTGGATAGATTGATTTCATCCATCGCCGACGTCATCTGCGTCACCACGCCCTTTCCTTCAGAAGCAATACGGTGAGTCCCCTCCGCTCGCTCTGTCGACTTCGAGGCGTATTCCACGCTTCGATTCACCATGGCTGTAATTTCATTCAGGGTGGCGACCGTTTCCTGTATGAATGACGCCTGCTGGTTCGTCACCGACAGCCCCACATCGGCGGCCTGTTTTATATCATCACCGCTGGACACAAACTGCGCCGATAGCTGACGAACTTGCCTAAGATCGCCAACGACTTTCGTGACTTGATTTCTAATGTAATAACTGGCGGCGCCAAAGAAAATCACGACCCCACCAATCAAGTACCACTTCGATTGACTGAAAGTCTGCTGAAAGCTCTTTAGCTGGTCCAATGATTCGATCGAGTGAATTCCGTTTGACAGGAAATACCACCCCACCGCAGAAGGCACCAATCCTAAACACACAAAACTAAGAATCAATTTGACAGACAGTGATAGTCTTGGCACCAGCGGCTCCTTCCCTAAGCTGACTTCTTTAAAATTTCAAGGTCAGCAATATCTAAGGCTTTCGCAATATCTAAAAGTACAATCATTTTGCTTTCAGCCCGATAGACACCGTCAATGTACTTGATCTTTAAGTGCCCTTCGATTTCTGGTGGCTCACTGATTTGGCTTTTCGCGATAGAAAGAACCTTGTTCACGGAATCAACGACACACCCTAAGAACACAGGACTGAGATCTAAAATAATAACAGCTGTCTCTTCTGACTGCTCTTGTGGTTTAATATTTAATTTCTTCCGCAGATCCATCACCGAAATGACCTGACCACGCAAGTTCATGATCCCGTTGAAATGAGCCGGCGTATTTGGAATAGGAGTCGTTTTAGGAACGGCAATGACTTCTTTCACCTTCAAAAGAGGAATCGCATAATTCTCTTCACCTAAAGAGAATTCCAAGAACCGCTCTTCACTCAGATGAGCGCCTTCGTGCTCTTGTTGGATTGAGTTATTCACCGCTGTGATATCGTCGCTCATTATGCCGCCTCCTTTTGGACGTCTAGATTAGAAGTTTCCTTCGCCTTCGGTTTGATATTCGGCCGCTTGCGCGTCGATGTCGTACCTTCAATGATTGTATAAAGATCAATAATCAAGGATGGTAGGCCGTCCCCAAGGATCGAGCTCCCCATAAAACCCTTCTGCTGCTTGATTTCCTGCCCCAGCTTTTTAATCACAACCTGCTGCTGATGCAGAATCTCATCGACTAAAACCGCATAGTTTTGCTTTGCAGCTCGAACAATCACAGCCGTCATTTCGTCAGCGGGACGGTCCTCTAGCGGGCTATTTAAAAGATGGGATAAGCGAAAAATCGGCAAGGTTTCGCCACGCAAGTTGAGGTTTTCCCCCATACTTGTAACGAACTTCACATTCTCTGGTTCCGGCTTCAAGGTTTCGTTCACCTGAGACAATGGGAATACGTACTTTTCTTTTCCGATTCGAATGATCATTCCATCAATCACTGCCATGGTCAGCGGAAGCGAAATTCGAAAGACACTTCCTTGCCCCATTTTAGTGGAAACGGTCACAGCCCCTGATAGCGCCTGGATATTGGTTTTCACCACATCCATGCCAACACCACGGCCTGAGACTTCAGACACTTGGTCTTTCGTTGAAAAACCCGGATGAAAAATCAACTGCAAAATGTCGTGCTCTGACATATTTGAATCGGGTTTAACAATCTTCTTTTCAACCGCTTTTTGAAAGATGCGGTCCTTATCAATTCCCTTACCATCGTCTTTAATTTCGATAACAAGGTTATTCCCCTCATGCATACAGGCAATAGTCACTCGGCCTTTCGTGCTTTTGTTTGCTGCCAACCGACCTTCAGGGTCTTCTAAACCGTGATCCACAGCGTTTCGAACAATGTGAACCAAAGGATCGCCTAGTTTCTCGAGAACTGTCTTATCCACTTCGGTTTCTTCACCACGTAGAATCAACTCAACATCTTTCCCAAGAAGCTTCGACGTATCGCGAACAATTCGCTGCATTTTTTGTAAGGTTGTTTTGACCGGGATCATCCGAAGCGACATCGAAATCTCATGGATCTCTTTTGAAAGCTTCTCAAGTTGCCCCAGTGACTTCACGATCATTGGGTTTTCGACTTCTTCTTTGTGCTGATTCAGCATACTTTGAAGAATGACAAGCTCGCCAACAAAGTTATTCAAGTTCTCAAGCCGATTTAAGCTGACGCGAATCGACTCTTCGGGCTTCGCTGCAACAGAAGGTTTCTTCGCACCACCGCCTCCACCGGACGAAGCTGCGGGTGGTGGAGCCGATTTCCCAGCTCCGTTAGATGCACTGGCCGCTGCCGGTGCCGCCGCTGGAGTTGCCGGCTCGACCGCCGGAGCGGCCTCAGCAACAGGGGCCGGAGCCACATCACTTTCCAGCTGCTTCTGATCAGCTTCCTTCTCGGCTTCTAATAGATGGACTGCATCCAAGGATATATCGTCATCATCTTCAAATCCACCAGAGGATTCGGCCTCCTCTGAATCCGCGGCTTCGGGCTGACTTTCAATGACGTGATCATCGCCATCTACAGAGGCGTCCATGGATGGGGCCTCATCCCCTTCAGCAAAGGCTGATTCCTGTGGAGCTTCGTCCACAGGTTCAGCAGAAGCCTCAGGCTCGGCCGCCCCGCCCTCATCGGACAGTTCACCATTCAAAGCCCCGTTGAGGCGCTCAACCAAGGCCACCGAATCGAACGTTGCCGCAAAATCATCACGAAGAACATCAACCATATGAGTCACATGGTCATTACACTCGAGAAGCAAGGTCACCACGCCGGCAGTCACCTGTATTTCGCCCTCTTTT
>NYZX01000168.1 GCA_002686065.1 Pseudobdellovibrionaceae bacterium
GCCGATGAAGGATACCTCGCCTGGGACAACGACGAATACCTGCCCACAGCCAACGCCTCCTGGCGCGGAGCTTTTGGCTGGTACACGGCCATGGTTGTACCAAACCATGGCTCACAGTGGACGCATGGCACCTACGGCTGGGGCGCTAACAAGAATGAAATGATCGAAGCCGTCCGTGGCGTCTTTGCCAATATGTTTTCCGACCCAAGAAGCAACGGCTGCACTCGGGTGAATAACGAAGTGATCGCCTATCTACGCCAAATGGCTTCGGTGGGAACGCCGATCATTAAAGTCTACGCCCTTGAGGGCTATCGAGATATTTCACGCGATGGCTACTCTGAAACTCCAGGACAATGGGACTATATTCTGACGAAAAATGGATCCCGTCGAAATGGGCAGCCCTCCGATCGAGCTCAAGTCATCGCCGACGGAACGCCGCGAGATCAATGGCTTGAGGAAGGCACGTTTCAAGTCAATCAGTACCCGGAGGCCGAAGTGTTCCTTGAAGGATCACAAGGAGCCGAGAGCAGTCGAAACGGAAACGTCTACGCCTTGGATTATGCGGACATGACCGGAGTCTACTTGGTCGATGATGGCTTGCTACTTGGGTACCAGCATCCCAGTCAGCTAAAAGTGGGTGGCCACCGTCATCGCCTGCTTCCTGAGTTTGTCACACCGACAGAGGTCACGGACTTTGAAATGCCCCGTTGCCCCACTGTGCGAGCTGACTCACACCTAGCAAGCCGCGCGACACATGTGTATCGTCGCGGACGACGGACCGAGTACGTTCATCCACGTTGCCATCCGTTTAAACCAGAAATTCAGTAAACCTTCGATTCATAGCCAGAAGACATCGATTCGGCAATAAGGCCCTCGATGTCTTCACGCTCTACAGCTCGGTCGTCCTCAGAAATAGGGAGGACAAAAAGCAAAGCACGAATAAAGTGCTCGTTCGCACTTTCGACGTTCAGCCCTTGAGCCCTCATCAAAGCATCTAAAAGTATTTGCTGATCCCGATAACGGACACCATCATAGTGGCCTTCACGGGTTGTTAAACACCCGCGAGTTGAAACAAAGCTATAGTAGGACGAGCGACGGTTTCTATGGCCCAGGCCCGTACCGTGAATCCGAAACAGGTCTCGCCCCTGATCTCTAGCTACTTGAGTCGCCTGCCACCAAAACAAGCCCTCGTGGGATGACGGAATCAGATTTCCCAGTAACTGCCCTTCGTTTTGTGGACTAACGAAGTTTAAAATTAAACGCCGAAACGAACCAAACACCCAGCGGTTGTTAGCCTCAGGCATAACGCCGTCGATTCGATAAACCCCAAAAGGCGTATTTCCATCCACCTTATAATAAGGCTTTCGTTTTTTGGAATATCCTAAAATCGGCAGGGACCACAGGCCGCCGTCCTCAGACCGAAGCCATTGTCCATTTGGTTGTCTGATTGCGATCTGGCAGGGATATTTTCGCTGTGTGCGACAAAACACATAGGCTTCTGGTAGGGCCTGATATCGGCCCGAATAAAAGTGCTGGTGTGACACGGAACGGCTCAGTAGTTCCTGAACCTGAGACGGCGGAACCGCCTTAGGAAAAGGGTAGTCTGCCTTAAGCGGAGCTGCCGTCATCACCCATCCCGGGATCGAAACGGAGTGACGTTCTGCAAACAAATAGATCATTCGCTGCTGTTGATCACACTCTAGCGCATGCTCTTTCACACAGTTGGTCGGAAGCCCTCCGACCCGCAAAGACTCGTAGAAATCCTGCTTTAATAAATCTTCGATAAGAACCTGGTCCGCCTTACCAGCGACAGTCCACAGCAAACACAGAAATAAACAAAAGACTTTCATGCTTTTGATGCTATCTAAGACATGGGCCGATTCAAGACACGAAGCCTTATGCCATCAACCGGTCGCTCCCGGCAGGGGCAAGATATAAAAAAACCACCTCAAGGGTGGTTCTTTTATAAGTGGCGGAGAGACAGGGATTCGAACCCTGGAGACCCGCGAAGGCCTGCCGGTTTTCAAGACCGGTGCATTCAACCACTCTGCCATCTCTCCACGGACTGTGATGCNAAAGTTTAGCCGCTGAGTCAAGCTACATATAAGGAATCAGCACACCGGGGATATCAAAGTCACCGTCTTCACGCTGATAGTTCTCCATCACCGCGATCAGGGTGCGCCCGACAGCCAGACCCGATCCATTTAATGTATGCACAAACTGCGGCTTTCCGCCCTTAGGACGAAAACGGATGTTGGCCCGACGCGCTTGAAAATCCTCAAAGTTAGAACATGAACTAATTTCACGGTAGGCGTTTTGTCCTGGAAGCCAGGCCTCTAGGTCATAGCACTTGGCCGCACCAAACCCGATATCCCCCGTACACAAAGTGACTTTTCGGTAAGGGATTTCCAGTCGTTTCAAAATCGACTCGGCATCGGCCGTTAGCTGCTCATGCACCTCATAGGACTTATCCGGGTGTGCGAAGCTCATCAGCTCCACTTTGTTAAATTGATGCTGGCGAATCAGACCCTTTGTGTCACGCCCATAGCTTCCCGCCTCCGAGCGAAAACAGGGTGAATAGGCGCAAAAGCTGGTCGGTAGATCGGCTTCGTCTAAAATTTCACCCGCAAACAGATTGGTGACAGGCACCTCGGCCGTTGGGACCAGGTAATACTCGTGACCTTCTATCTTAAACACGTCTTCTTTAAACTTTGGAAACTGACCGGTGCCCGTTAAACTTTGATCGTTAACAATAAAGGGTGGGATGATTTCACGATAGCCGTGTTCCTTGGACTGAGTATCCATCATAAATTGAATCAAAGCTCGTTCCAGTCGCGCCGCCTTACCCATCAAAAAGGTAAACCGTGATCCCGTGACCTTGGCTGCGCGCTCGAAATCAAGAATACCGGCAGCCTCACCCAGCTCCCAGTGCTCTTTGGGTTGAAAAGAAAAGCTTTTTTTCTCGCCAAAAACACCCACCTCAACATTGTCCTGCTCGCTTTTCCCCACAGGGACACTGTGGTGAGTGATATTCGGCAAGGTCATCGCTAGGGCATTCACTTTTTCTTCCGCCTGACCGGCNTGATGAGCCAGGTCTTTGNCCTTTTGGCTGAGNGTCTGCATTTCNGCGATCAAATCTTCCGCGGGCTCTTTATTTTTCTTTTTAAGNGCGATGTCTTTACTGACCGCGTTCTGNCGGGCTTTTTCGGATTCCATTTCAGTGATCAAAGATTTTCGCTGACCATTGAACTCAAGTAACTGATCGATCAAAGAGGCATCGGCACCGCGCCCAACAAGGCTTTCCTTGTAACGATCGACATAGGTTTTACCCGTTGTTTCATCCAATTCATTGCGCTCAAGCGCTTTNACATCAACCATGGCTTATCCTTTGAACTGCGCAGATAAAGTACCACTGAATCAAGCCAATGAGTACTTAATGCGCAACCAGAACTTGTGAAAAAAATGCCCGATCAGGCCCCTGGCGCAATCAAGATGTACATTCGAAGCAACATCCCAACCAGCAGACAAAACAAATCAAACAGTAAGACAAAGACCCAGCTCCACTTTCGGGAGACGCGTAAAAACACACCCGAAAACATCACTAGNACAAAAACAAACCCACCCGTGCCAAANCCAAAAATCTCGTCAAAGATCAAGGCCATTGTCAGNCCCAAGACCAAGCCCGAGATCAAACGAAAGGCAAACAAGGCGATACTTCCCGACGAACCCTTAAGCCGATACTTTAAATCACCCAGCAATGATTCTGATTGTAAGGCCATAAATGCTCCTTAGGATCCGCCCAGCTTCTGAATCCGACGCTCAATTTGAGCGCGATCCGGCGCGCCAGGGTTTAGTTCAACATATAGCTTATAGGCTTTTAAAGCTAATTCAATATCCCCACGAATCTCATAAACCGCACCTTGTTCTTTATAAACTTGNGGGTTTCCAGACTCCATTTCAGAAGCAATATTTAACATCGACACGGCCGCATCCAGATTGCTGGCCAACCGATAACAACGCGCCACTTTGACATAGCCATCCGAGCCCAAGCGACCCAATTGAATGGCCTTTTGGTACTCCCGGGCACATAAAGAGTATTCTTTCATTTCAGAATAGGCTTCCGCCGCCAACAAATAGGGCTCGGCTAGACTGGGGTTTAAGCGCGCCTCNAACTTCGCTTGCTCCACGGCTTTCTTCGGATCATTTCCAAGGAGGGCCGCTCGCCCAAGCTGATAGTGAACCAAAGGATACTTCGGGTTGATATTCAAAACCCGCTCGAACTGACGTCTGGCTTCACGAAANTGCTTTGTTTTTATATATAANGTTCCAGCTCGAAANAGCGGTTCCGCATCGGCCGGATCAATGACCGACGACTGCAGGTATTGATCTAAAGCCATCTGATTACGATCCAGGGCGCGATAGCAGTCGCCAATCAATAATCGAGCGGGTTTGTTTTTNGANTCGATNTCGATAATTTGCTTTAANACATCAATGGCGTCGATATAACGCTCGTCACTGACCAAGTACTCCGCCAATCCGGTTCGATACTCTAAAGCCAGTGGAAAGGTCTCGATCAGTCGAGTCAGATAGCTGACCCCCGAGTCCACACCCTGCACGCCGCCCAGGGCTTTCGCATAAACCACCTGAGCCTCACGATGATTCGAATCGAGTTCCACCGCCTTGGTCGCACTTTTAAAAGCTTCAGTATAGTTTTGTTTCATCAAATAGGATTTCGCTAACAACAACACCGATTCAAGATCTTCTTCGTAAAAGGACAATGCTTTTTCCGCATACCCAATGGCGCCATCCGGGTTATTGCGCCGGTATTCCGCCAAAGCAAAACCTCGCATCACTTCGTAGTTTCTGGGGGCGACCTGGTTNGCNCGCTGTAACACCTGGGCTGCTTTTAAAAACTCAAAGCGTTGCGAATGATAATCCGCCANTCGCACATAGGCTTGAATGTATTTCGGATCGGCTACGATGGCTTTATCCAACCAGGCAAGCGCCTCGTAAGAAAAGCTCAGCTCCCAATAGCTTGTCGCAGCCTTATANGCCGCNACCGGGTTATCNGGNTCCAATTCATAGGCCGATTTATAAAAAGCCAGCGCCTCTGTNTAGGCATTTTGTCGCGCCATCTGATCGCCTTCGGCCAGCAACTGCCTGACATCAAGGTCCTCCGTCACAATGGACTCGCGTCCGCCCAAGCGAACAACAAGATCTTTTGCCGTCGTGCTTGCNGGGTTCAGCTGGTAGGCCTTCTGGGCATAGCGAAGGGCCTCNTCCGGTCGTTCATAGCGAACCGAAATTTGCGCCGCCGCCAAGTAACCCCGGGCAAGCAATTTGTTTTCCAACACGGGCTCTTGATTNAGTACCTGGACAATTTCTTGGAAAGCATCATCAATCTGGTTAAAGCGCTCCCAGCGAATNAGNGCCAAAGACAGTTTTGAGGACAAATGCTTGGGCCGAGATTTCTGAATGGATAAATACACCTGGGCTGCGGAATTAAAATCTTGCAGGCGTTCATAGATCTCACCTTCAACCTGATAAACACGGGCCCATTGTGGCCATATTTCCTTAGCCGATCGAATATAGCCCAATGCCGTTCGAAGTTCCGATTCGACCATCAACTGCCGCGCACGAAGGTAGTACATCGCCACGGGCGGCGTTTCAGAGTTTCCAGCCGCCTCTAAGGCCGTGTTTGTAATGCTGGCAGATAAACTTACCTGCCCCTTTAATAACGCCTGGACCGCTTTACAAGTAAGCCCATTGGGTCCTTGGTCCCCCGAGGCCGAGCTCAGTCGATTCAGCTCAGCCAAGGTCGCCAAATCCTGAGCATCCTGAAAAACAAAAGGCCATAGCTCTAATTGAGTTAAACAAAGTAGGGCCAAAGCATCGGCCTTCCGCGGCTGCCCTTCTATCACCTGAACTAAAAGGCTTTCCGCGCGCCGGTAGGACTCGAAACCATCTTGGATAAAATTCGCGACCGCCCCTTGCATTTTTTTTGTCGCTTCTTCATCGCTGATAGCCGGACGATCCGAGCGAGGCATCAAATAATGAATTCGTCCGCCTTTTTGTTCTTCGGGCTTGGGAAGAAGTAGCAATAAGACAATCAAAAGCCCCAGACCTACAATCAAGGGCTTCTTTAGTTGCGAGACATAGGCCTTTTTTTCTGCCGTCTTTAAATCCGAAAGCTCAATGGTATCGTCCGCATCGCTGACTTTTGCTTCAAAGCGTTCAACTTCGGGCTCTTCTGCTGACTTCGCTTTGGCTCGCGGCGCTTGGCGCTCAACCTAAACATCTATTCATTGGTATGTTCAGCGAGTCTCTAATACTTACCCTCACAGCGTGGGTATTTGGACTAGTGTTGGCGGGATGGATCTTAGTTTGGCTACAAAACGATTTACAATATCTATTCCCTCGCATGCATAACTTGGCATTAGATTCAGTCACCATGGTAGCAAGTGGTGTAATTAGTGTACTCATTGCGTTGATCATGGCAAAGCTGTCGGTAAGACAAGTAAACTACGATA
>NYZX01000169.1 GCA_002686065.1 Pseudobdellovibrionaceae bacterium
TTGGACGCTCGGGATGTTTCACATAAAATGTATATGCAAAAGATGCCGATACAGCGGCCAATGCAACCGATAGCCCCATTAAACCCCACTCCATCGCAGCAGTCCCATGAGGCTTAACCGCAACAAGGACCGGCTCAAGCCAGTGTTCTAGAACATGTGGTGGGTGTCCGGGAAGAACCTCTGAGATCACATGTGGAATTCCAATCCAGCCGCCAACAAGAGATAAAAACCCCAGTGCCATTAAAGGAATGGTCATTGATAGAGGCGATTCGTGGGGGTGCACATCCGATGGGACTCGGCTTTGCCCCCAAAATGTCAGACACATCAAGCGAGTCATATAAAAAGCGGTACAGATCGCCCCAAGAAAGCCAATGAACCAAAGAGTCGGGTGGCCGTAATCCGAGGCAAAGGCAAACCACAGAATTTCGTCCTTACTAAAAAAACCAGCAAAAGGCGGCATCCCAATGATGGCCAGCCAACCGATGACAAAGGTGATATGAGTGATCGGCATATACTTTTTAAGACCGCCCATTTTTCTCATGTCTTGTTCTTCGTGCATGGCGTGGATGACAGAACCCGATCCCAAGAACATCAAGGCTTTAAAAAAGGCATGGGTCATCAGGTGAAACATAGCTGGCATAAAGGCGCCAACACCCACTCCTAAAAACATATAGCCCAGTTGTGAAACGGTCGAATAGGCCAAGACCTTTTTTATATCGTTTTGAACGATACCAATTGTTGCCGCCACAAGAGCCGTTAAGGCACCGACGATTGCAATCAACATCATCACGTTCGGAGCCATAACAAATACGGCATTCATTCGAACGATCATATAGACACCGGCCGTTACCATGGTCGCTGCGTGAATCAGCGCCGACACAGGGGTTGGCCCCGCCATGGCGTCTGGCAACCAAACATAAAGTGGAATCTGGGCGGATTTACCTGTGGCTCCAATAAACAAGAACAAGCAGGCCAAGCTAATCGGCGCGCCCCATGCGGTGACGGGGTCCGCCGGCATGCTGGCTGCTAATTCGGTGAAGTTCACCGTTCCGAAAGTCATATACAAGGTGAAGATACCTAGTAAAAATCCCGCATCACCTATTCGGTTTGTGATAAAAGCCTTCATCCCAGCGGCAGCCTTCTCGGGGTCCGAAAACCAGTAGCCGATTAACAGGTAAGAGCACAGCCCAACGCCTTCCCATCCGACAAACATCACAAGTAAGTTATCGCCCAGGACAAGTAGCAACATATTAAACACAAACAGATTCAAGTAAGAGAAGTACTTCGCTGGCGTCTTGTCATGCGACATATAGCCGGCGCTGAATAGGTGAATCAGTGATCCTACACCTGTAATGACCAAGATCATGATCATGCTAATCTGGTCGACCACAAAAGCCGCTTCTGCGTTAAACCCACCGACGCTGATCCAGTCGAAAAGTTTTAAGGTCAGTTGTCGCTCATCTGCCGGCAGGCCAATGACCTGAGCTGACAATAAAACCGCTGACAGAAATGAAATCACCATAGCTGAAAGGCCGATTCCTGCCGACACACTGACATTGTTCGATCGAAACCGGATCCCATTGATCAATGATCCAATCAGGGGTGAAAAAATCAGTATTGATATCAAAATAGATTCGCTCATCAATTACCCCTTCAGCTTTTCAAATTGCTGGATATTGATTTCTTTAAATTTCTTAAAGACATTCACAGCCAGTGCCAAACCCACGCCGGCTTCGGCCGCCGCCACTGTCATAACGAAAAACACCATGATTTGGCCGTTCAGGTTCTGCGTGTAGTGTGAAAAGGCCACAAAGCTTAAATTGACGGCGTTAAGCATAAGCTCGATTCCCATGAGCATGACGATCAGGTTTCTTCTTAGAAGAACCGTCATCATTCCTACAGAAAATAATAAGGCCGATAAAAACAAATAGTGGTTCAAGCCCACTGACAGGACAGCATCAGTCGTCAGCATGTGTGCCTCCGGGAATTCTTGAAAGTGCGACCGCTCCAATAGCCACTAGAAGTAATAAAACTCCTAGAATTTCAAAAGCGACGACATAATCCGTGAACAATAATCTAGCCAAAGCCTTCACACTCATATCGACCGGTTCGGCTTGAGTGATTTTTGGCGCAGAAAGGATCATCTCTGTTGAGTAGGCGATAACACTTGCGATGGCACCAACCATAAAACCACCAAGAATCACCTTTAATCCGTTACCAAAAAACCCTGGTGAAAAAGAGTCTTCTTCTTTTTTCAAGTCAAATAGCATGACCACCATGACAATTAAAACCATCACGGCTCCGGCATAGACAGCTAGCTGCACCATCCCGATGAAAAAGGCATCTAAGCCAACAAACACAAAAGACAGGCCAACCATGGTTAACGCTAAATAAAGTGCGCTGCTCACCGGATTTTTTGAAAGCAACACCCCCAACGAGCAGACCACCGCGAGCGACCCAAGAATGTAAAATAAAATGGCTTCTTGCATATCTACCCCTATACCGATCGCATCCAAAGAATAAACACCGCTGTGACAATGGTGTTCCCCAGGGCCCATGGAAGCATGGTTTTCCAACCAAGATCCATCAGCTGGTCATATCTAAAACGAGGAAGCGTCCATCGAACCCAAATAAAAATCCAAAGCAACAAAAAGACCTTCGCCATAAACACAAGGTGAAGTAGAAACGACGCCGCTAAGCTTGCGTTCGTCAACGTAAAGCCTTGCGACTGAACGAAGAACTCACGAATTTGATCGACGGTGACAAAGGGCAAATTATAACCACCCAAATAGAAGGTCGAAATCAAACCTGAGGCGACCAACATATGTCCATATTCCCCGATATAGAACATATTCATTTTCAGACCACCGTACTCCGTGTGGTATCCCGCCACCAATTCGGCTTCCGCTTCTGGGAGGTCAAAGGGTAGGCGATTGGTTTCAGCAAATAGGGCCGCAAACAAAATCACAAAGCCCAAAGGTTGATAAAAAATGCCCCAGTTCGGCAGAAAGCTCAGTGTGTACTCTGTTCCAAACAGCATCAAAGTGAGCGGACCTTCTTGTAGAGTCACCATTTCAGCAAAATCAAAGGTTCCATAGATCAGAAGAATACCCACCAAAGATAATCCCAAAGCCAGCTCATAACTGATCATCTGAGCACTTGCTCGTAAAGCACCGAACAAGGAGTACTTGTTTTCCGACCCATAACCGGCCATCAGCAGGGCATAGGCCGCCAACGATGAGACCCCCAGGACAAAGACAATTCCGATATCAAACTGAAAGCTTTGAAATGGAAAGTTATAGGGCCCCCAAGTTTGACCTAGCCACTGAAAGGCTTCGACCTGAATCGGCGCTGACAATGGAATCGATCCAAAGGCCAATGCGCCGGGGATTAAAGCCACAACCGGAGCTAATAAAAAGATCAGCCTGCGGCCTTCTCCGGGAATAAATTCTTCTTTAAACAAGAACTTCACTGCATCAGCCAAAAGCTGCGTTAGGCCCAATGGCCCGACCCGGTTTGGCCCAAAGCGGTTTTGAATATAAGCCGAACCACGGCGCTCGACCCAAACCAAAAGTGGGACCAATTGCACCATCAACAAAAAGATGGCCACCAGTTTGATAAAGTTCACTGAAATTTCAAATACATCTGAACCCATGTTTGACCTCAATCCCAATCCAAAGCGCGGGATTTAATTTCCCAAAACAAACCAAAAATAAAAACAAGAATAAAAATGGCCATGGCCGAGAAGGCCCAAATCCCTTGCCCTTCTGCGATGAAGTCCGTGTAGGTGATCGCCCATGGGTACATGAAGATGATTTCGATATCGAAGAGGATAAATAGAATGGCTGTTAGATAATACTTGATCGGAATTTTCGAGTTGTCTTTTTCGATTCCGGGAAGTCCACATTCGTAGGGAGCTTTGGTGATTTCTGACTGGCGTCTTTTAGGTCCGAAAAGTCCACTGACGATCACGATGATAACACCGAAGACAGCGACAAATGCCAAAAGAACCAGAATCGGAATTAATTCAGTCATTCCTAGCCTCTTTAAAGTATGAAATTGCAGTGCCATTGTTATACAAATCAACCAAAAATAATCCAAGGAAATAGAGGGCTTAGCACAAGATCCATAGACGTGATTTGACCAAGCTTTTCAAAGCTTCGGAGCCCCCTTGCCTGGGTGAGAGCGAAAGGCTAAAACCATGTCTGAATGTCTTTGTCACAACTGAACCTTCGACTGGCTCAACAAATCGACTACGCTCTGCGCACGGGGACTCGGCGAATCAATGTGATTGGTTCGGACTCTGATTTGTATTTGGCGGCCACACTTGCCCAAACTCATCGAATGGACGCAGGGCTTCAAGCTCATGTAATTGTTTTAGAATCTAAAACCCATTTAGATCAGTTCGCGGCTGCCTTAAAAGTGTTTTCACCCGAACTTCGTGTTCATAAACTGCTGCCTTTTGATCTTTCACCCTATTCGGGTTTGTATCCAAATCCGAAAGTTTTAGGTCAGCGCCTTCGTTGGCTGTTCCATGCCCAGAATCCTTCGCCGAAAGATGTGTTTTTAGCGACCATCGAGGGCCTCCAACAGAAGACACTGCCCTTTGATGCCCTATCTAAGAACTCTTTGTTATTAAAGGCTGATCTTGATTTGGAAGAAGACCTTCATGGTTTTTTAACTCGGCTAGGCTACCATTCGACATCCATGGTCGAGGCGCCTGGCCAATACGCTCTTCGTGGCGGAGTTTTGGATGTGTTTTCTCCTGTTCATGACCATCCAGTCCGTGTCGAGCTGTTCGGTGAGACCATCGAGTCGCTACGCTTGTTCGATCAAAGTAACCAGAGATCCCTAGACAGCGTGGACCGCTATCAGCTGATCCCGTCGCAAGAAGTGATACTAGATGACGCAGGCTTTGATTTGGCCCTTGAAAGCTATCGAAGACAGTTCTTAGAAAAGCAAGAGGGCGAGCTTGAGGGCCTACAAGAGGTTCTACACGGGCTTAGTAAATATCAATATTTTCAAGGGCTTGAATACTTACTGCCGTATTTTTATAAGACCCCGGCCAACCCACTCGAGCATTTCTGCGGCGATTTCCACCTGTGGCTGCTTGAGCCGGTGAAACTAGCTCAAACGAGCGATCAGTGGATGGCCGAGCTAAAATCTGAGTACCGTGGGGCCGAAAATGCCGCCATTCGCCCTCGGCTAGAAGAGTTCTACTCGGCTTTTGATGATATTTCTGAATTTGATGCCCATGTCTTGATTCAGACTGAAAAAGTTCCCATCGACGAAAGCGATCGTCAGCAGAATATCGCCACCTTAGAGGCGCGCTCAGCTTTACTTGCTGAATTTCAAAGCAAGGTAAAGGCCACACTCAANGATAAAGCCGAGCTTATTTCCTATCTGACACAAAAACTATCNGCCTGGATCAANGATGATTACCGCATCTTGTTTTTTGCCAGCACAGAATCACAAGCTCAACGGCTCAAACTTTTATTAGAAGACGCCATGCTGGACTTCGAAGCCCTGGATGATTCATGGGTACAATGGCTCAACCTAGAGGCCAAAACGAAAATCGCCGTGGTTCAAAAGCGATTGACGGAAAGCCAGCGACTGATCGAAGAAAAGTTAATTTTTATTTCGGGCGATGACCTTTTTGGCAAGCGTTCAGCCAAGCGAACCACCACGACCGCCGACGCCGACCGAGGCAAAGCCTTAAGTTTTGCAGAGTTAAAAGTCGGGGACTACGTTGTTCATAAAACCCATGGCGTAGGGATTTATGAAGGATTGACGGTCATGGATGTCTTCGGTTCACCGGCCGAGTTTATCCAGCTGCAGTACAAGGATAAAAACAAGCTGTACCTTCCGGTTTACCGTGTCAGTCAGATCCAAAAGTATATGGGNCCGCAGAACCCCGGCTTGGTCAATCGCCTGGGCGGGACCTCTTGGGAAAAAACCAAAACCAAAGTAAGAAACCATGTGCGGGACATGGCCTCTGAGCTTTTAAAGCTCTATGCCCAGCGCGCTCAAAGCGAACGACCTCCTTTTAGCATTCCAGGCCATGATTTTATTGCTTTTGAAAACCAGTTTCCCTTTGAAGAAACGGAAGACCAGCTAAAGGCCATTAATAATGTGATTTCAGATCTAACCTCGGAAAAGCCCATGGACCGGTTGGTGTGCGGCGATGTGGGTTTTGGTAAAACGGAAATCGCTATGCGTGCTGCTTTTAAAGCCATCGAGGATGGCAAACAAGTGGCTGTCGTTGCGCCAACAACGATTTTAAGTTTCCAGCATTTAGAAAATTTTAAAAAACGCTTCAAGCAGTGGCCCGTTAAAATCGCTGCACTTAACCGCTTTGTGTCCAAGCCCGATCAACGCCGTATCGTCCAACAGTTAAAAGATGGTGAAGTCGATATTATTATCGGAACCCATCGTCTTTTTAGTAAAGACATTGCTTTTAAAGACATCGGTTTACTGATTATCGACGAAGAGCAAAAATTCGGCGTCAAACATAAGGAAAAGATCCGTCAGTGGAAACATTCAGTGGACACCTTGGCCATGTCCGCAACGCCCATCCCTCGAACCTTGAATATGAGTTTAATGGGAATTCGCGACCTAAGCTTGATCCAGACCGCCCCTGTCGACAGACAGCCAACACGTACTTTTATCACTCGCTTTGATAAAAAGCTGATNCGCCAAGCGGTGGAAAACGAAGTCAGTCGCGGTGGACAGATTTTCTTTTTACATAACCGGGTACAAAGTATTTACGGCCTGCATGACGAACTCAGATCTTTTCTGGGTGACTTCCGCATTGCCGTTGCTCACGGACAAATGAAAGAGGACGAGCTTGAAAAAACCATGGTGTCTTTTTTCAACCATGAAGTCGATATCCTGCTATGTACGACCATCATTGAGTCCGGCATGGATATCCCACGCGCGAACACCATGTTTATCGATCAAGCTCATCAGTTAGGTCTTAGTCAATTGTACCAGCTTCGTGGACGGGTCGGTCGCAGTAAAGAACGTGCCTATTGTTATTTGCTGCTGCCAAGAAATCGCCAGCTCGACAAACAGGCCCAAGAACGACTTAAAATCTTGCAAGAAAACTCGGCTCTGGGAAGCGGAATGCAAATCGCCCAGTATGATTTAGAACTTCGCGGCGCTGGAGATATGTTAGGCGAAGATCAGTCTGGTCATATCAATGCTGTTGGTTACGAACTGTATCTAGAGCTTTTAGAAGAAGCCATTCACGAAATGAAAGGCGAGCCGCTGAAAGAAGTGATCGAGCCTGAGATCAATTTAAAAATCCCAGCCTTTATCCCTGATAAATATATCGAAGACATTCGTATCCGTCTGGCTTACTACAAACGGCTTTCAGAGATTGAATCACCCGAAGACCTGGATCAAATTGAAGACGACCTTCGCGATCAATTCGGAAAGCCGCCAGAGGAAGTCATTAATCTTCTGGGTGTGATGTTGATTCGAAAAATCAGTAAAGATCTGGCTATTAAAGATGTCAGCGCAGGGGCTGCAAAACTGTCTTTGACCTTCAGTGATCAGACACCTTTGTCCGTTGAAACCGTGCTAAAACTGACCGCCAGAGATAATAAGAAATACCAACTGACCCCAGATCAGCGACTGAACATCCGAATGAACGAACTCAATTGGCCCCGCGTCCTAGACGAAATGAACTACCTCCGCAGCCTGGTTTAGGTTCCAGGTCCTAGATGGTAGCGATGATGCGTTAATAGATCGACTCCGATGCACTGTCGCTACCATCT
>NYZX01000170.1 GCA_002686065.1 Pseudobdellovibrionaceae bacterium
CGGCCAACTTATGAAGGACTACCACGACAGCTTCGAACTATTGGTGGAAGTGGCTCAAGAATTCCTTGATCACCTTCCTGAGCAACGTCGTCAGATTACAGACAGCTACAATGCAAAAAACAAAGAATCGTTAAAACAGGCCCTGCACAAGCTAAAAGGCAGCGTCTCGATTTTTGGACCATCTCATCTTCAAGCCGAACTGATAGAAGTAGAAAGCCACATCGCCGACCACGATCTACTTCCAGAACCCGAAATCTTGAATGCCTTAAACGTTCAAATCGTCGATTTCGGCGAAAGCTTAAAATACGAAATACTCGAAGCCGACACCAAACGCCCGGCCTAAGACATCCGCTTAATGTGAACCCTTAAATCGTCGGCCGTCACGCGCAACTTTTCACCTGGCTGAATATCACCAGCAATGATCTCTTTAGCCAAAGGATTTAACACCTCGTTTTGAATCACTCGCTTTAACGGACGAGCCCCAAACATGGGGTCAAAGCCTCGCTCAGCCAAGTGACTTAGTAAACTGTCGTCAAAAACAACATCGATCTTTTTCTGAGCCAAACGCTGTTTCACTTCTTCCAGTCGGATCTCGACAATTCCTGAGATCTGTTCTTGCCCCAGTGACTTAAAACTGACAACTTCATCAATCCGGTTCAAAAACTCGGGACGAAAATGATCTTTAAGGGACGACTGAACAGCCTGATCTCGTTCGTCTTCCGACAAGCCGTCTTGGATCAAGGCCTGCGAACCCACGTTCGAGGTCATCACGACAACTGTGTTTTTAAAATCAACCGTTCGCCCCTGGCCATCCGTCAATCGACCATCATCCAAAACTTGTAGCAAAATATTAAAGACATCCGGGTGAGCTTTTTCAACCTCGTCCAATAAAACCACAGAATAAGGCTTTCGGCGAACCTGTTCGGTCAACTGCCCGCCTTCGTCGTAGCCAACATACCCCGGAGGTGCGCCGACCAGCCGGCTTACAGCATGTTTTTCCATGTACTCACTCATATCGATCCGAATAACTGCATTTTCGGTATCAAACAAAAACTCAGCCAAGGCCTTAACAGTCTCGGTTTTACCAACACCCGTCGGGCCTACAAACAGAAAGCTACCAATTGGCTGACTTGGGTCCGAAATCTCGGCCCGAGACCGCCGGACAGCGTCTGCAACGACAGTCAAAGCGTGGTCTTGACCAACGACACGGTTTTTCAAAAAGTCTTCCATCCGAAGCAACTTATCAGACTCGCTTTGAAGCATCTTTGAAACAGGAACCCCCGTCCACTTTGCGACAACCTCCGCGATTTCCTCTGGCCCAACCTGTTCACGCAGAAGACGAGTTTCCTTTTTTTGACTTTGCCCTTCATTTTTTTCAAACTCTTCAAGCTTCTTTTCAAGCTCGGGCAAACGGCCATATCGAAGTTCGGCCGCTTTCTCTAGATCAAAGTTGCGCTCTGCCTTTTCAATTTCAATTTTGACTCGATCGATAGCCTCCTTCGTGTCTTTTAACCCGAAGAGTTCTTGTTTTTCAGACTCCCAAATCGCCCGAAGCGAATGGTCCTGCTCGGACAAATCGGCTAATTCCTTTTCCACGGTATCCAGNCGCTCTTTAGCCGACGCATCAGCTTCTTTTTTCAAAGCTTCCCGTTCGATCTGCAACTGCATAATCTTTCGTTGAATCTGATCAATTTCGGCAGGAACACTATTTATTTCAATACTTAGTCGGCTGGCCGCTTCGTCCATTAGGTCAATCGCCTTATCCGGCAGAAAGCGATCTGTAATATAACGATCTGCTAACTTCACAGCCTGCACGATAGCCGCATCGGTAATCCGCACCCCATGATGGACTTCGTATTTCTCTTTCAAGCCACGAAGAATTGTCAACGAGTCCTGTACGCTGGGTTCTTGGACCAGAACCGTTTGAAAACGGCGCTCAAGTGCCTTGTCTTTTTCAATATACTTGCGGTACTCATCTAAAGTCGTCGCACCGATCATTCTTAGTTCGCCTCTGGCCAAGGCCGGCTTCAACAACTGCCCCGCATCCATCGCTCCGTCACTTTTACCCGCTCCGACCACCGTGTGGAGCTCGTCGATGAATAAGATGATCTCTCCGTCACTGGTCTGAACTTCTTTAATGACGGCCTTTAAACGGTCTTCAAATTCGCCCCTGTACTTGGCCCCCGCAATCAAGCTGCCCATATCCAAGGCCATAATTTTTTTATGCATCAGCACTTCGGGAACATCTTGATTAATAATTCGAAGAGCCAAGCCTTCGGCGATGGCCGTCTTACCGACCCCTGGCTCACCGATCAGGACCGGGTTATTTTTTGTCCGACGAGACAGCACCTGAATCACACGGCGGATTTCTTCATCTCGCCCCACAACCGGGTCCATCTTTCCTTCAGCGGCTAAGGCCGTTAAATCTCGGGCATATTTCTCTAAAACTTCGTACTTTGCTTCTGGGTTATCATCGACCACTTTATTGGGACCACGCACCTGTAGAAGCGCTTCAATAAACTCCGCCTCGCTCAAACCTTGCTTTTCTAAAAAAGTCTTTGTCTGTGCGTCGGCCGCCTTAAAAGCCGCTAGAACAAAGTGTTCAGTCGAAATAAACGAGTCCCCCATGGCCTGAGCTTCTTTCTCGGCACGCTGAAATACAGCCACAGTCTCAGGGCTGGCAACCACCCGCGAGCTTTGCCCTTCAACGGTCGGGCGACGATTTAAATCTAATTTGATGTTCTCGGCGACCTTCTGAACAGAAATTCCTGATTTTTCGTAGACACGAGGAACCACACCGTCTTGCTGTGTGAAAAGCGCATACAGTAAGTGCATTGGCTCGACAGCAGAATGTCCCTCGGCCTCTGCAAGTTGGGCCGCGATCTGCATAGCCTCTTGGCTTTTTCTTGTCATTTTTTCGATATCATTCATGTCAGCATCCTTTAAACGGAAGTTCCCAGGATTCGCCTTGCTGATCCCGAGCTCTCCCTGTAAAAAACATGAGTCCTCAGGGAGATTTGTCAATGTCGTTCAAGTCCCAGCGCCGTGCGAAGCGCCTAGTCCAAGATCCAGTTAACCCAAGTGATTTCATGCACTTAAACATGACATTTTGCTGTGAGCAATGCACGCATTTCGATGACCAAAGCCCAAAATGCACCCTGGGCTTTCCCCACAGGCCACACCTTCGAAAAAACCAGCTAGAACTATACAACCTAACCGGTCGAATGATTTTCTGCCGAAGCCTCGAGATCGATTAAGAGGTCACTGTGCTTCCTTTTGGCCTATTCGTCCTTGTTGCATTCATCGCCGTCGTCGCTGTCGTCTATGTCTATAAAATTCAGCCAAAACCAGAGCTGGACCAACAAGACCCGTCTCGTGTACTTCCACCAACTCGACGAGCCGCCCTTTCAGATCACAACGTTGCCTATGTCCGCGAAGGAAAAGGTCCGACTCTATTGTTTCTTCACGGGATTGGTGCCAGCAAATACAGCTGGCGCTTTATGCTGAAAGACCTCTCACAAGACTTCGACTGCATTGCCCTAGATCTTCCAGGGTTTGGAGCTTCAGATAAGTTTCCGAAGCAATCCTACGGGCTAGAAGCCCAAGCCGACCGAGTCATTGAGTTTTGCGATCAATTAGGTCTGACCGACGTCGGTTTAGTCGGAAGCTCGATGGGCGGCGCCTTGTCTTTGTACCTAACCACCCTGCAGCCAGAGCGATTTTATAAGGTATTGACCCTAGCCCCTGCGACCAGCAAAAGCCTAGTGACAATCGATCCCGCCTTTTTGATGTCAGCCGCTGGCCCTCTGTCTGGCTTGATTCACGAGCGCATTCAACGGTCCATTTTAAAGTTGGTGTTCTACCGCACAGAACTGATCCACGACGAAAGCTTGAAGACCTACTTTAAGCCATACATAAACAACCCAAAAGCTGTTCAAACGCTTGTCCGGGCCGTAAAGCTTATTACAAAGCCCAAGTGGCGCCGACTTCTACCCGAAGTCAAAGTCCCACATACTTTGATTTACGGAGAACACGATCGCCTGGTGCCTCGAAAAGTGGTCAATGAAACCGTCAGACTTATTCCCCAAACCAAACTGATCACCAGTGATCGTTCGGGCCACCACCCAATGGAAGAAGAACCCGAGTGGACCGCCGGCCTGATCCGCGAATTTTACCAAGACGCTCGTCCAAGCAAGAGCCACTAGCAGGCTAAATTTCTCTACCGACACTCTATGAAGGCCTAGTCTAGAACCTGCATCTACAAAGGCTTTTGTGACCTATCAAAGTCTTGAAATCAACATGAAGGTCTTAGGACCTCGATCGTTCGAAAGTCTAAGTTTGCAGTTCGAAGGGCTTGTTTAGAGTTTCGTCCTGTCAAGAATCCTATGCCGCACCCCGAACAAGTTCATGTCTTGAACCTGATTCGCAATTTTTGCTGAGTCAAGAAAGGAGGGCTTCAAGGAAGATAAAAACGTACATGGAATTATGTGCAGTAACCTGCTTTTAAAATATTAGGCTCGGATGCCTGCCTCTCCTAGAGGATCCAAACATGGAGGTCAAAAGAATGATTTTGATGAAATAATTTTTGGAGGAAAAAATGGCTTTTCGAGTAACTACTAACTTAGCGGCAATCAATGCCCAACGAAATCTTTCAAGCAGTCAGAGAATGATCTCTAACAGCTTCGCAAAACTAGCTTCAGGTAGCCGAATTAATAAGGCCGCCGACGATGCAGCTGGACTAGCAATCTCAGAAACATTAAAAGGTCAAATCCGATCAGCTCGCCAAGCAAACCGCAACGCGAACGATGGTATCAGTTTAGTGCAAACGGCTGAAGGTGGATTGAACGAAATCGGTAACATCATCATCCGTCTTCGTGAATTGGGAATCCAAGCAGCTACTGATACAGTAGGTGACCTTGAGCGTGGTTTGATTGACAAGGAAGTTCAGCAGCTTAAGGACGAAGTTCAACGTATCTCGAAGGTAACTACATTTGGAACAACGAAACTATTGGACGGATCTAGCCCAACTTTCGATTTCCAAGTCGGTATCTTTAACGATGACTTTGAAGATCGTATCACTTTTAACGCTGGTGAAAACGTTGCGACACTTGACGCTCTTGCACTAACCGACTTGGACTACTCGTCACAAGAAGGTGCGCAGCAAGCTCTTGCTCAGTTAGATGAAGCTCAAAATGGTGTAAACGGAATGCGCGCAACACTAGGTGCTCTTCAAAACCGGTTGATCTCTACTGTGAACAACTTGGAAGTTGCTGAAGAAAACCTTTCTGCTGCGAACTCTCGAATCAGAGATACAGACGTCGCTGCGACTTCTGCGGACCTGACTCGTGACAACATTCTTCTTCAGGCTTCTACAGCGACTTTGGCTCAAGCCAACCAGGCGAACTCTGTCGCTCTAAGCTTGATCGGTTAATAAACACCGACTTTATTCAAAACTAAATTCAGGCTCCGGATCACTTCGGGGCCTTTTTTGATTCAGAAAATGGAAACATCACGGGAGACACCATGAAACCCACATCGAAGACCTTACTTATCTCAATGTTCTTCGTATTTATAACCGGATGCGGTGACGGATTTCAGTCCACACCCAGCTCAGATCCAGGCAACGGAGCCCAAGACACACCATCTCCCTCGATCGAAGATCGATGGAATGAAGTGGATGCCGGTGGAAAAGTAGAGGGGAATGGCGAATTTGGGCAACACCAAGTCCTTCAACTAGACCCTGTCCAGCGGGCCATTGTCGTTAGTTTACCAGTTCGACACAATGACTTGTTTCAGCCTTTTCAAGCTCCCATCGAGGAACTCCCAGGGGCCAGCTTTGAATTTGTCCAACTAACAGAACGAAAGTGGGCGATGCAGTTTACGATCCCCGCCTACTACGTTCTAAAAAAGGTCGGTTTTGGAATGGCTGGCCTACCTAATGGCGAAGCCCTTCCCTATGTGCCTGGTGGTGTCTTACCATCACTTGGTTTTTCCCTGGGAAGCAGCGGCCTTGATCTATTCACCTATTTTGGGCTAGGGCGCGTCGCCATGTATCTAGAGGTCCCAATCCCACTGTTTAGGTTCAAATGGAATGTTTTGAACAAACAAGATGAACGCTTTGGCGAATTCCATACCTTCCCCCAGTCCGATGCCCGCCACCATAAAACCAATTTGGTTGATCATGCTGTAGCCCAACACACGCCGCAGGTCATTCTCGATCACGGCATAAAAGATCGGGAACATGGTCATAGCCGCCCCTATCC
>NYZX01000171.1 GCA_002686065.1 Pseudobdellovibrionaceae bacterium
TGTCACAACTTTGACCTTCAGGCGTAGCGAGGTTTCCTCGGTCGCTGAATCAGCGATTTTGACTTTCAAAACATTCTTCACAAGAACTTTTGACTGGCCAGGGAATCCGATCAAATCAACGGCCGAGTCCGACGCGTTCACCAGAAGCTCTTCGTCCATGGATTCGACGAACACTTTGACGTCGCCTTTTTCAGCGGCCTTGCCTCCATAGTTAATCAGTCCCAAGTGCAGGCTGAGTTCGTTTCCGGCGACCACTGAACCAGATTCAGGCCCTTGTTTAACAAGTTGCAATGATGTCAACTTCGCAACGACCGAGTTTGAAAATCGATTCGCTTCATCGGCACGGCCTTGTTGGTATTGTTCGGCACGAAGGCGAGCGATGACACGTTGGTAACCGTCTGTTTTTCCCTGTGTAAAGCCACGGGCCTGGGCGTCTTCGGCCCCACGCTGCTGGGACTCGCTGTAGGCTGCCGCGTAGGCTGTGTCGTAACCCTCTTGGTAGCGAATATCCAAATGGGCCTGGAAAGCCTGCTGTCTCGACGCTTCACAGGCCGGGCCGGCTTCTTCGACATAGACCGACGGGTAGGTCAGTTTGTATTTGGCGATGTACTGACTTTCATAGGCCTCTTCGCAGGCCTTGGTGAAGACGGTGTAGTCTTGCTGGCACTGACGGTTTTGAGTTGAAACCTGGATGCGAGAGTATTGCGGATTCACGTCCCCAAGGCACCTCGAACCAGATTTTTGGGATGTCCACTCGATGGCTTGCAGCTCACCTCGAATAGCTAGGTTTGGCAAGGTCAAACCTGTGTTGGTTGGGTGTGGTGTTTTGGATTTGTTGTCTAGGCTGGCCAGTTGACGGTGAAAGCCGACAACCTGATCTAATTCGATACGTCGTTGTGGTTCCGAGGACAGAATTTCTTCCTGCATGGATGCTTGTCCGCGAGGATAGTCGACTTGTCGGGCTTCGTCGGCGGCATTTGCCTGGCCGGCCTGAAGACCTTTGTTGTAGCCGGCCTCGTAGTTCGCAGGAAGTGTCGAGCCATATTGGTAACCTTCGGTTTGCCCGCGTTCATGGCCTGTGGCTTGGCCTCGTCGGTAGCCCTCGGCCAGGCCTTCTTCTTTTCCAAGGGCTTCGCCTCGTGCCACTCCGAATGCTCGGCCGGCAAGGGTTGCTTCCGCTTGGGCGGCCTTTTGCCCTTCAAGGTCTCCTTGGCGGAAGCCTTTGTCCAAAGCGGCCTGACGGTATCTGTTGTAACGATTTGTCACTTCAGTCAATGTTTGTTGGCGTTGGCTGGCAATGGACTGGCTCGTTTGTGCGATTTGCTGGGCCACGGTCGCCGCTTCTCGTAAGGCCTTGGCTGAGGCAAGTAGAGCCGGTCGCTGAGCCACCAAATCAGCGCGCTCGCTACGAAGGCGAGGCTCCAAGGCTTGAAGGTCTAAAATGTCTTGCTCGGAAACAGCCACTTCGCGATCGTTGCTTTCCATGTGTTGGCGGTGTTCGAAAGCCTGTTGGTCAAGCTGTGCGACTTCACGGTTCAGGTGTTCGATTTCGTCGTACAAAGCCTGATGTCGACGAAGAAGATCATTGACGATGGATTCAAGGCGGTCGACACGCGAAATCAGTTGATCTCGTTGTCGAATTAAATCATCCAGCTGGGATGACTGTCGGTGAACCCGATTGGCTAAACGGTTTCGGCGGGTTTCAAGCTGAGGGATTTGACCGCGCAGGTTTCGGCTTTGCGCAATGAGGTCACGAGTTTGTGACTCAAGACGGGGTAGGCGCTGCTTCTTGCGATTTAATTCCGCAGTGACCTGCTGTTGTTCTGATTGAACTTGATCGTGGGTTTTCTTGGTCTCTTGGCGTTGACGGATGAGTTGGTCTCTTTGGCCAGAGGCCTGTGTTAGATCCAACCTGGCTTGAGTGAGAGCCTGGCGTTTTGAAGCTAAATTCGACTGTGCCTGCTGTCGTTGTGTTTTGGCTTGGTTGACGGCGCTTCCAGAGGCCTGAGCAGCACGTCTTGCTGGGGCGACCGCGGCCTGTGTCTGGTTAAGTCGATTTTGTGTTTGGGTCTGTTGCGTGTTGATCTGCCTTTGTTGCTGTTGCAGGCGTTGTCGTCGTTGCCCGGCGCTGTTGATCCTTTGTTGAACGGTTCTTCGTTCTGTCGACAACTTTGATATCTTCTGTCTTGCTTGATTCTCGCGTTGTTGTAGCTGGCCAATTTCAGAGTTCAGCTGGTTGACCTGTGCCTGCATGGCTTGTCGTGCTGCTGGATCACGAGGATGCTGAGGGTGACGGGGGTTCCGCAAAATAGCAGTCAACTGGTCTCGCTTTTGTTGAATAGGGGACCGTTGGTTTCGTAGGTTTTGTGCTTGTTGTTGTAGGGATCGAACATCTTGGTTGATCTGTGCCAGTCGTGACCGATTTTGTTGCAAGTCTTGTTCGAAGCCTTGAAGCTCTTGGTCGATGCGTTGCCGTTGGCTAGCCAGCTGATTTAAGCGCGTACTTAGCTGCTGTTTTTGTTCTAAAAGGTCGCGGACTTTTTGTTCGTTCTGGCGATGCTGTTGTTCGGCTTGGGCCAGGCGAGCCTGGGCTTGGTCGTTGGCTCGGTTTGCGGATTGAACCGCTGAACTAGCTTGATTGACGGCCTGTTGCAATGGGCGTAGTTGCTGGTTTTCGCGGTCGATGCGAGTTTGCAAGTTCGATAGTCTTTGGCCAAGTTGCTGAACGCGGTTATCCAGTCGCTGTTTTTTGGATTCAAGTTGAGGGATTTCTTGTTTTAATCGCTGAATGACCGATTGGTTTTGCGACACTTGATTTTGATTCTGTTGAATCTGTTGTTGGTGGGATCGAATCTTTCCAACAACCTCGCGGTGTTCGTCACGAAGGCTTTGAAGGAGTTGACGAGTTTGTTGAAGATCTTGTCGAGTTTGTCGTAGCTCTGCAACAAGGTATTGTAAGCGTTGTTCGCGTTCGGCTCGCTCTGTCGACAATTGGTTGTATTCGCTATTTCTTGTGCGGATGACGCTTTGATGCTGAATCATTTGGTCATTTAAAACTCGAATCTGATTTGAAAGTTCGACGTTTCGCTGTCGAAGAATAGGAATTCGTCGCTGTAACAGCTGAATGCGGTCCGCGTTGCCAACAAGGTCGCGGTCGATGGTTTGAACTCGCGAGTCCAAATCGGAAACGCGCTTTTCAGCTGTACGGGCTTTCTGGTCAGCCTGTTCCGCAGCGAGCTGATCCTGTGTGGCTTTTGCTTGTGCTTGATCAAAGGCTGTTTGGGCCGCTTCTATATCAAGCTCGGCCGGCAAGTCCTGAGCTTGAGATGGCAGTGGCAGTAATAGCCCCAAGGCTAACAATCCTGTTGTGACTTGGTCGACAACGCGAAGTCGCCGGCTCGTGATGATTCCCCTCATGATTCCCCCCGGAATTAAAACTGTGGTGTCATTCGATTCAAAAAAATCGCCCTCTTTGCCTAAAGGCAATATCAATGCCAAAGCAAACGGGGTCAGTCTGTCCGCGCTGTCGCGCGTCAGGATATCGGGAGTTGTCGTTTTGAGATCCTGTTCAGTTGGGTCTTTGTTTGAGAGACTAAAACCATGGATTACTTTAAAGGGCTTCCTTTTGAACATGCCGGTATAAAAGTGAAAGGCGTCTCGCGCGCTGGTTCAGGGACCTGTATTTATGTTCCCGAATTTAAATGCGCTTTTGATTCGGCCCAAGGGCTGCCTTTTTGCTATGGGTCCCCACATTTTGCGATCACGCATTCTCATATGGATCATTCAGGTGGCATTCCTTTTATCATCATGCAAAAGGCGCTGACTCAGCAGAAACCGGGAACCTTTTTTATGCCTGAATATATGATCGATCCTCTGACAAAAATTATGCAGACTTGGTCCGACGTTGAGGGGCATCAGTACGAATATCAGTTCGTCGCAGCACAGGCGGGGCAAATTTACGAGTTGAAAGCTCCCTATTTCTTACGGCCTTTTCTTTCGGAACATCGCGTTCCCACACTGGGATACCAGATGTTGAAGCAATCTAAGCCCTTGAAACCGGAATTTATCGGGCAGTCGCAGCAGCAGATTCAAAAAGCCCGCCAATCGGGACAGCAGGTCGATCAGACGGTCTACCACCCCGTGGTAGCTTATACAGGTGACACAAAAATTGAGTTTATGGATCTAAGCCCTCATGTGCTTCAGACAAAAATTCTGTTTATGGAAGTGACCTATTGGGATGATCGTCGCAGCATCGATGATGCTCGAGCTTGGGGGCATATCCATTTTGACGAAGTTCTTCCGCGCCTTTCCGAGTTCAAAGGTGAGAAGCTTGTCTTTTGCCATACCTCCAGTCGTTATTCGATCAAAGAGGTGAAGCATATTTTGCGGCAAAAGGTGAAGGACCCCGAGCTTTTGTCAAAGCTGGAAGTGTGGGGTTAGCCTTGATCCAGAAAGCGTTCTTTCTCGGTGGGGCTTGGTAGGCGGCAGGTGTCCCGACGTCCAAACAGTTGGTATCTGTTTCGCGCGATCAGTCTATAAATCGCATTGCGAATCGGGGCTGGGACAATCAGAAAGACTTTCAGTAGCTTCCATGGCCACCCCAGTTTGCCTAAAGCGCGAAGGATAGCGCTGGATTCCGTATAAAGCTGGCCATCCATTTTCAGCACGACGCTAGCAAGATCTGATATGGCGGCATCCGGAAGGTGGTCACGAGCGGCTAAGCTTTGTAAGGACGCAAATTTGAAAACCGCCTTTTTGTCGTGTCGAAGGAACCAATCCACCGAGCTATTGCAGAGGTTGCAATAACCGTCGAAAAATAAAATATTTTCATTCAATGGGCTGTTCGACACAGGAATCCTTAAGCAACACTTGTAGCAATTATACCCTTTTTGAGGCCTTTTGACACAGTGCTTTTTTGCTCTGAAATTCAAGTTACCCCGACCTTATGCGGTGTTAGGCTTAAGGCGGTATTATTAAGGAGTGCTAAATGCGACTAGTAAACGGCCTTGTACTTGGCCTTGGTGTTGTTGTCCTTTCAGGATGTATTGAAGGGAAACCTCAGGTGAAATTGGAAACAGATAAGCAAAAATTCAGCTATGCCATCGGTCAACGAATTGGCGGTGATCTGAAGTCACGAAGCCTAGATGTGGATACGGACGTTCTTGCGGCTTCGATTCGAGAAGCTGTTGAGGGTAAAAAAGAGCGTATGACTGAAAAAGAAATGCGCGATGTGTTCTTTTCTATGCAAAAGAAGATGGCTGAAGACGAAAAGAAAGAAGCCGAAGAAAACGTCAAAAAAGGCGATGAGTTCTTAGCTTCCAACGCAAAAAAAGACGGCATTAAAGTTTTAGAGTCTGGTTTGCAGTACAAAGTTGTTTCTGAAGGGAAGGGGAAACAGCCTAAAGCCGAAGATCGCGTGAAAGTTCATTACAAAGGAACTTTGATCGATGGAACCGAATTCGACAGCTCTCACAAGCGTGGCGAGCCAGCTGAGTTCCCGTTGAACGCCGTCATCCCTGGATGGACAGAAGGCCTTCAGTTGATGAAAGAGGGCGCGAAGTACATGTTTTATATTCCTAGTAAGTTGGCCTACGGACCGCGAGCCACAGGAACGATTCCTGCTAACTCTGTTTTGGTCTTTGAAGTCGAGCTTCTTGAAATCCTTGGATCGAAAGACGAGAAGAAGAAATAATTTTTCGCTTCGATATGCTTCAAAGATAAAAAAGCCTGCGGTTGTTTCGCAGGCTTTTTTTTGTCCGAATGGGTCGGCGTTTAGAACAGTCCAGCGAGGACGGGTTTTAAATGCTTCCACAGTCCACCCAGTAAGTTAAGGTAGTCCTTTTTGTACAAGACGTAGGGGATGACAAGCGCGGAAAGAGTCCAATAAAGGCAGAAAAGCCACAAGCTAATCCCAATCGACTTAACGATACTTCGAGATTTTGACAGCAAGACGGACCGGGACAGCATCATGATCACAAGAAGGGTCAGCTGAAACATGGAAAATACTTTTAGCTTTCCACGCTCGATGATGCGAGTTAAGGGTTCGGTAATTTCAGGGTCACTGATCAGGTCGAATACAAACTTTTGGCGTTCGGTAAGGATGTCGGAGATTTTCCCAGAAAAGGACTTAAGGTCTTCATCGCTGACGCCAATCTTATTATAAAATTGCTTAATCCCTTCAGCCATCTTCTGGAACTGCTGAAGCTGCTGTTGCTGTTGTTCGATCAGCTTTTGGTCGACTTGGTCGCTGTATTGTTGGCGTTGTTGGATGTACTGCTGAACCTCAGCATTATCTTGCGCAAAGGAAAGCGGTGAGGTCAGGGTTGCTAAGGTAAGTAAGATCAACTGGAAGATAAGGGAAGTCCCACTGAGGCTCGTCACTTACTAGACTCCTTTAGTAAATAGCCCCTTCGATTTTATCACGTCACGGACGCTGTCGGGGACCAGTTTTTCCCATTCAGGATTACCGTCCACTAAAAGTTGTCTTACATCCTGTGAGCGAACGTCGGTGTCGATATCATCGCAGTTTGCAATATCAATAATGTTATTATTTCTAACTAAAAATTGATGAAGGTGGCTGAGATGGTCCTGCGGAAAGTAGCTTTTTGCCGTCAGGCACAAGTCGGCCGTCTTATAGGGGTAGACAAGAAGGTTGGCTTTTTCGTCAAACAACTGACCAAAGGCTTCCATGATGCCGCCACCAAGATCTTTGTAAAACTCGGGCTCGTAAAGTTTGTCTAAAAGCCCGGCGCCCATGACCATCGAAATCTGTTCGCCCGTTTGCTCGCGGAGGTAGGTCTTAACTTGGTGAAACAAAGGGAAGTGGGTGATGAGTTTATAGAATCCAAGTGGTTCAAGTGATTCGATACGGGCTAAAAAATCTTGAAAGTCGACATCGCCATCATTCTTTTCAATTAAATGGGCCATGGTGATTTCAAGTAAAACAACCGGTGTTTGATTGATCTTCTTGGAAATTTGCTCGCAGGCTGCTTGGATGATTTCTAGGTTCTTATTTGTAAATGGGCGAAAGCTGCCACGCAAAACCAAAACGGGTTTTCGGAACAGACACTCGGAGGGAAGGATCATCTTGTTTGTTTCGCTAAACAACACGCCTTCTGTGAGGTCTCGGCTAAGTAGTTCTAGGGGTAAGACGCGATTATCCCAATGTCCCATGTCTTCACCAGACAAATGGATCATATCGACCTGGACTCGTCCGTCCTTCAAGTTGTGGACTAAGCTTTCGATAAAGTCCGCGTTGCTACACTTGTTGTCGGTTAAAAACAGGGCGGAATGGATGGCATTGACGCCGACAATGCCTAAGGCTTCTTGTTGTTGCAGGCGAAAGGCGTCCAGCATCCGAACATGTAGAATCAAGCGGTTTACAGGGCCGTTGGGTCGTGTTTGAAAGGCGACGCCCATCCAACCATGGCACCGCGATTTATTGGACTGTCGAGAGGTCGCTACGGTGTCAGCAAAGACAAAAAAGCGGGTCTTATCACCGCGGTCTGGACCAAGGCGTTCTTGCAGGAGTTGCATCTCGTGGTCCAGCATTTTGTGTAAACGAGATTCAACGACATATCGGCCAGAGTCTTCACGGCCATAGATATCGTCACTGAAGGTCATGTCGTAGGCTGACATGGTCTTTGCGACTGTCTGTGAGGCGCGCCCGGCGACAAAAAAGTGCCGAGCGACTTCTTGCCCCGCCCCAATCTCGGCAAAGGTGCCGTACAGGCCGGGGTCGGCGTTGATCTGAACACACTTTTGCAGAGTTGTCTTATCAGGCGTTTGCATCAGCTTGCCTTAGATCCTTTCGAAGAATTTTTCCAACGTTGGACTTAGGTAAATCGTCGCGGAACTCAACATGCCTCGGGATTTTGTACCCCGTCAGGCTTTTTTTGCAGTGGGCGATGACGTCTTCTGCGGTCAGGTTTTGGTCTTTTTTGACAATAAAGACTTTGATGGCTTCGCCCGAGCGCTCGTCAGGGACGCCCACAGCGGCGGCCTCTACAATGCCTTCGTGAGTCACTAGTACATCTTCAATTTCGTTCGGGTAGACGTTAAAGCCTGAAACCAGAATCATGTCTTTCTTGCGGTCGACGATTCGAAAGAAACCGTCCTCTTGCATGACTCCAATATCGCCAGTACGAAACCATTCGCCAAACATGACTTTTTCGGTTTCCTCGGGGCGCTGCCAGTAACCTTTCATCACTTGAGGGCCGCGGGCGATAATTTCACCGGCTTCGCCAACAGGAAGGTCTTCGCCATCATCGTTGACGACCTTCACTTCTGTTGATGGAAGAGGCATGCCAATAGAGCCCTTCTGGTCGTTTCCGTCGATCGGGTTACAGGTAAGAACAGGCGAGGTCTCGGTCAGGCCAAAGCCTTCGACGATTTTAGATTTGGTCTCGCGCTCCCATCTTTCGGCAACGGCTTTTTGCAAGGCCATTCCTCCTGCCACGGTGATCTTGTGGTTTGAGAAATCAAGAGTTTTAAAATCTTCATGGTTCATCAAGGCAACGAACAAGGTGTTAACGCCACTCATGACAGTGATATAGCTGTTCTTGATAATTTTAATGAACCCAGGGATGTCCCGCGGGTTAGTGATCAGGACGTTCTTCGCGCCCATATGCATAAAGCCCAAGCAATTCACCGTCAGTGAAAAGATGTGGTAAAGCGGAAGGGGAGTCGCGATGATTTCTTGCCCTTCTTTCAGGTCGTTTTTCATCCAGTGATAGATCTGTAGCATATTCGAGACGATGTTCTTGTTGGTCAGCATTGCGCCTTTTGCAACGCCGGTTGTTCCGCCGGTGTATTGCAAGAAGGCGATATCATCGGACTCAACTTTGACAGGGCGAAAGCTGAGCTTTGAGCCTTCGGCGAGAACGTCGTTGAATTTGTAGGCTTGGCGCAAAGAAAACTTCGGCACCATTTTTTTGACGTACTTAACAACGCTGTTTACTAAAAGACTTTTCGGAAAGCCAAGTAGGTCGCCTAATTCGGTTAAGATGACATGCTTAACGTTGGTATCCTCGATGACGGCTTCTAGGGTGTGAGCAAAGTTTGCAACGATAACGATCGCTTCAGCCCCTGAATCGGTCAGCTGATGCTTGAGTTCACGTTCGGTGTAAAGGGGGTTCACGTTAACGACGATCAAGCCAGCACGAAGAGCTCCCATCAAAGCGATAGGGTATTGCAGGATGTTTGGGCTCATGATGGCGATA
>NYZX01000172.1 GCA_002686065.1 Pseudobdellovibrionaceae bacterium
TGGGTCAGACAAAAATAACCGCTCGTTTTTAGCCTTGCAGCTGGTGGATAGAACGGGACAGGTCGATGCTCGGATGTGGGAAAATGTCGATCAGTACAAAGACAAGTTCCAAATGGGCGAAGTTATTTTTATCAAAGGGCATGTTCAGACCTACCAAGGGCGCTTTCAACTAGTGATTCATCGGTTAAGTCTAGCGACGGAAGAAAGTTTTGTGCGAGAAGAGGTCTTCCCAGAGTCACATATCGATGTGCCCAAGCTTCTTCAAGAGCTTTACGGCTTTGTTGAACAGATAAACGACCCAGGTATTAAGAAGCTTTTAACAAACACCCTGGCTGACGAGTCCGTTCTTCGGGCCATCAAGGTGTGTCCAGCGGCTAAGTCGATTCATCATGCATTTGAAGGCGGTCTGCTGGATCACGTTGTATCGATTTGCAAAATTATGATGTTCTTGGGTGATCACTATAGCTATGTGAATCGCGATTACTTGATTTTCGGTGCCATTTATCACGACATTGGAAAAGTTGAAGAGCTTGGGACGGATCAGGGGATTCAATACACAGACCGTGGGCGCCTCGTCGGGCATATGGAAATTGCTTGTGAAATGATTGATCGCTTTTCAAAGGACGTGGCCGAACTGACTCAAGAAACCAAAGACGTGTTGAAGCACATTGTTTTAAGTCACCACGGAAAGCTTGAATATGGTTCGCCAAAACTGCCGCACATCCTAGAGGCGGTCCTGGTTCATCAAGTCGACGAGCTGGACTCGCGAATGAATTCGATTATGAGCTTTCTGGAAGCTGAAAAACAAGGTGGTAGCTCGTGGACCCGCTACTCAGCCCTTTATGATAGGTATTTTTATCTGCCCATCTATCGTGCCCAAACAGAATCTGAGGATTAGATTCTGTTCCCCTTGTCATAGTAAATCGACCTCCTACGGGGCCTCTTAGACAGACTTCTTTGTCGAACTTTTTGACAGCCTTGGAATGAAGTTCAGGGCTGGTGCTATTTATTTAGAATGACAGGGGGATTTGGTATTGTGGGGCCTATAAAAATCACAACTGACCGGAGATCCCCATGAAATCCCTCGTTCTTATTGCGACTCTTTTTTGTAGCTTGAACCTGTCTGCTCAAACCATGTCAGCCGAAATCGATGGGCGCATCATCAGTCCAATCGAACAAAGCTATTTCGACGGGATCTATACGCGAACGACCAGCTACCGTGACTGGCTGTCGAATCACCTATCGACTAAGACTCAGGATGAGATCAACGAAGAGCTTGGGCAGTCAGCGATTGATCGTTGCAAAGACACAAAAGGCTACGCGATGTCCGAGACACCCTATTGCACCGGAGAAGGTGCTCTTACGAAGTGCTTAATCATGTGTAATCGCGCCGATCGTGGCAACGAGAACCCTCACAGCTACTGGGGACAGGGCAATTATTAGACCGGGATTGATAATCGGTCACAAATAGGTCTCTTCGACGTATTCTAGGACGTGATAAGGAGGAGGCCATGAAAATGTCACCTATTGTGTTGGTTTTAGCCATCCTAGCTGGGATGGCTTTGGTTGGGTGCTTTAGCGCCAATCGAAAGTCCACTCCGTCCGACCCATCTGAAACTAAATCAGACCCTACTGCCCAGGCAAAGACAGCCGGGTACTGGAAGTCCTTTGATAAAGATCAAAAGCAGAAGCGCCTCAAGCAGCTGAGCTCGTTACAGAGGTATGTGACCCAAGACGAGGGGACCGAGCGCAGTTTTGAAAACACCTACTGGGACAATAAGAAGCCGGGTATCTATGTTGATATTGTTTCGGGCGAACCACTGTTTAGCTCTTTGGATAAGTATAAATCAGGGACAGGGTGGCCCAGTTTCACTAAGCCCATTGCCGGGGTGAAGCTTGTTGAGAAGGAAGACCGGAAGCTGTTTGCTAAGCGGGTCGAGATCCGAAGCCCCATTGCGGATTCACATCTTGGTCATGTTTTTGACGATGGTCCGGCTCCAACCGGCAAGCGTTACTGCATGAATTCGGCAGCTATGCGTTTTGTTCCCGTTGATCAGATGGAAGCTCAAGGCTATGGGCAGTTCCTTTATTTGTTTCAGGGGCCGGGTGGATCCAAGTAAGTCCTGGTCCTGGAGCTGGTGGTCTGTTCTTCTTTGACTAGGTCCTGGGCACTTCTTATAAATGGATATGCTTCATTTAATCGCCACCCCCATTGGGGACCCAAAAGATATCAGTCTACGTGCTATTGAAACCCTAAAAGCAGCGGATGTGGTTATTGGCGAAGAGTTCAAAGTCCTAAGCCGCCTACTGAAGTCTTGGGATATCACAGGAAAGTCTTTGGAGCAGCTTAACGAGCACTCAGATCCCGAAGACGTCGCGCGTTTATTGGAATTGTGTCGTGATAAAAGCGTGGCCTTGGTCAGTGACTGCGGAACACCCGGCTTTTGTGATCCTGGAGCCCGGTTGGTTCGCGCCTGTCGAGATGAAAACGTTGCCGTAACCAGCCTACCTGGGGCTTCTAGTTTGATGGTTTTACTGAGCTTGCTGGGGCGCCGGGCTGATCAGTTTTATTTTCAAGGGTTTTTGCCCGCAGAAAAAGAGGCTCGGGCCAAAGCAATGGCAACTCTTGCAAGGCGCGGCGAGCCCTTTGTTGTTATGGATACGCCCTATCGGTTGCCTAAGATACAAAAGGAATTGGCCAGCTGCTTTAAAGGTCATATTGTTTGTGGGGTTCGTCTGACTCAGCCCGATGAGCAAATTTTAGATATGCGCCTGGAACAGTTTGCTAAAGTCGAGTTGGACAAAGCCGAGTTTATCGCTCTTGTTATCCCCGAAAAGCGGGGAGGAACAGATCAAGCCAGGAGGACCTCGTGGGGAAAAAGTGGAAAACGCTCGAATCGGAAGAGCTAATTCGATCGCCTTTTTTTCGTATGCGAAAAGAAAAAGCGGATATGGGTGATGGACGTGTTATGCCCGCGTACTACATCTTTGATTTCGCCGACTGGGTCCAGCTGATTCCCGTCACCAAAGATTTAGATGTCGTGCTTGTCGAGCAGTATCGCCATGCTTACAAAGATACCTATCTAGAAATACCTGGCGGAAGCATCGAGCCAAATAGTACCGAAAAGCCAGAGGTTGCGGCGGTTCGGGAGCTTGAAGAGGAAACAGGCTACTTGCCTGGAGTCGTCGAGTATATTGGGGCCCATCAGCCAAATCCGGCCTTACAGTCGAACTCGATTCATACCTATTTGGCTTTAGATTGCGAACCAACAGGGACCATCAATCTAGATCCCTATGAAGACTTAGTTGTGAAACTGATCCCACTTAAAGAACTATTAGAAAAGCTGGATCAGGGCGAACTAAGACATTCGCTGATTGTGGCATCACTGTGTCTGGCTCGAAAGCGGCTACTGGATCTTATTCCCTAGATACCAATTTTAAAATTAATTTGAAGATAAACCTGTCCATCGATCACCATCGTCCGTCGGGGAGTCTTTCCTTTGACAAGAACTTTGACGTCAAAAGAATCGTAGGCTTCAAGATAGGGCTTTAAGTCTTGCACCAGAATATCAAAAGTAAGTCGGCTGTGCTCTTCGTCTAAATTGGCTTCTCGGTTTGCAATGGCTATTTCAACGCCTTCACGTCGGTCGATTCCTTTTAAGGGGCCATGAATGTGAAGACGTGATCCGCCGGCCTCACTTTGCAAATCTTTGAAAAAGGCTTTTAGTTTGATTTCTTTGATAAACCCCGGTGAGGGCTCTGAACAAAAAATAAAAAGAAACAAACAGACGCGGTCTTCAGGATCTTCCGGTGTGATTGTCAAAAAAAGTTCGCGCAATATGATGCTATCGATCCGCTTTAAAAAACCAGAGTCCGTCCATTCGGGTTCAGAACTAATATCTGAATCAAGCCGGTCTGAAAGGTCCGGAAGAAGGACTCGTCCGAAATCAAGTGGGAGCTCAAGTAGATCGCCTAAAAAGGGAATGGCCGCCGCAAAACGCCGAATGGCAAGGGGTTCGACCGGAGTGGCGCCTAGACGCTCGTAAATTTCAAGGCTGGCACTAAATTGATCTGCTAGCTGAATTTCTCGGGGTTCGTACAGGGGAGTGATGGTTTCGGACTCGGAGCAGCTCCAAACAAAAAGTCCTATAGTCATCGCTAAAAAAAGCCGCATGAAATCCCCCGTCTAGCTCCTGTCATAGACTTTCGGTTCAGGATCTGCCACGTTTTGTCGGCCGGATTTACCTTTTTACAGCGAGGGTGCCGATTCTTGCTTTCTTGCAACGCAACAAGGGATAGTGGCCGCGGTTGGTAAGAAAACAAGTCTTTTGGGGGAGCTTTGATTTGTTTTTCTAGGGTGGCCTTAGCCCTTTTCATTTCAATGATTGCTCATTTGAGTTTTGCTGGGATCACAGACACCCTTCCTGGTGGCGTTCGGGCCTTCATTTATCGCTACCAACAAATGAAAGTAGATGGTTTTTACGATCCGAATGGATCGGCCTATAATTATGACTTTTCCGAATCTTTAGACTTAAACACGGTGGCCGAAGGCTTGCCGGAAGTGAATGATCTTGTTCAAGAGCTTGAAGCTGTCGAGCCTGGAATCACAAAAGACTTGGAGTTCGGTCGGTTTGAAGTCAAAGCCCGAGCCGACGCGACGATTAACGCTTACGCCCTGGCTTGGGGGATTTCAGATCGAGTCATGGTCGTTGGGGCTCTTCCTTTTGTTCAGGCGAAGGTTCGCTTGGATGGCGGATATGTGAACTACGATTCTTTAAATCAAGTTCAGAACCGACTTCTACAGATCGCTGCTGGGCGGGGTGATGGAAGTGACGAAGCTCGGGTGTTAGCGCAAGTGCTTGGGCAAATTCCAAGCATTTCAGGTCCAGAGCTTCAAAGCTATCTCGTGGACGACCTCGGGTATGATCCGATTGGTGACTGGTCGGGGCAGGGCTTTGCTGACATGGATGTTTATCTTCAGTATCAGTTTCACAAAGGGACTGTGTTTAAACAGGCAATGGTGACGGGTGTCGAGGTCCCGACGGGGCGGGTGGAAGATCCGAACAGCTTGGTTGACGTCAGCTTCGGAAATGGAGCCTATGGCCTTTACCTTGGGCATTTGTTTGATTTTGAGCCTCTGGGGACAGGGCTGAACCTTTACACGGACATACGATATACGACCTATCTGCCTTCAACCCGTTCTCGGCGCTTGAACTCAACGCCCGGGTTTTCGATCGGCACCGAAACGGAAGAAACTAACTACCAGCGCGGCGGGTTCGGACGAGTTATGGTCGGAGCGGACCAAAGAATTCTTCCGGTTCTGAATGCCTACGCCGAATACAAATACGAACGTCAACTTCAAGATACCTATAGTGGTTCTTATGATGACTACGACTACAGTATTTTGGGTTCAGGAACCGGGTCCGAGCGTCACAAAATGATTTTTGGGTCGACGTTTTCTACAGTGGGCCTATACAACGAGGGTCGATTTCCTTTGCCCTTTAAAGTTCGAGCTCAGTACGAGCGAATTTTTCATGCGGTTAACGCAGATGACATTGAAGTGGCTTACCTGCACTTCGAGTTTTACTTCTAAATTCGATTTAAAAGTGTTGTCCGAATGTAACCTTATGAAGATCTGTATCTCAAAATGAGAACAACTCTCCTTAATTTTTTTCCCATACCGTAATAATGCCGATACCAAGTGGTATTCTATAGTTCTTCGGGATAGGGATCATGAAGCCGGTAGATGAAAATATCGCTACTGATTACGATCAGTTAAGTGAAGTGCAGAAATATTTTGTTGGGCGTCGTATATTGATTGCCGATAATTCGCCGGTGACTCGTCAGTCGGTCATGGTGGTTTTGCAGAATCTAGGAGCGACCACCGAGACCATCTATCTTGCCAAGAATTTCGCTGAAGCAAAAAGCCTGATACGAAAAGAAAAACCGTCGATTGTCGTCACTGACTATGACTTAGGGGATAACCTTGGGCTTGCTTTATGTGAGTTTCAAGGTGAATACACCAGCTGTGGTAGAGATCGACTATTTGTTGTTTTGACTAAAAACTCAAAACAGTCCGCTGTGGCGGAGGCGGCTGAAGAGGATGTCGATAGCTATGTTTTAAAGCCGTTTTCAGCAAAGCTGTTTTCTGATTATTTTCGGAAGCTGGTTCGGAACAAGCTGAGACCGAGCGAGTATGCTGAACAGGTTTTTAAAGGTCAGCGATTGTTGACCCGAAATGAATTCGATCGAGCTTATCAATCGTTTCAGTCTGCGGTTTCTATGCACAGCTCGCCTTGCCTGGCTCACTACTATTCGGCGAAATGTTATCAAGGTGATCAGCGTCCAGCAGATGCCCTTGTTGAGTTAGACCGTGGTTTGGCTCTTAACCCGATTCATTATAAGTGCCTGACATTAAAAATCGAAATCTTATATGGCCAAAAGCGCTACGAAGATGCCTATGAGGTTGTTAAAGTTCTTTCGAAAAATTTTCCGGTAAGCAGTCAGCGTCTTGGGGATGTGTTTACTTTGGCCGTGTTGACTCATAACTTTTCTGATGTTGAGCACTATTACCATTACTTTAAGCAATTGGACCGAAAGCCAGACGATTTAAGGCGGGTCGTGGCTGCGGGACTATTGGTCTGTGGAAAGTCGATGTTGAAAAATGAGTTACGGAATCGGGCGATCTATGCCTTTACCGAGTCTTATAAAACCTCTAATTTTCAAATCCAATACTTTGAAAAGATCCTACAAAGCCTTATGGCCAAGAAGATGTACAATGAAGCTTTTGCTTTGCTTGATCATTGCCCGCTTGAAATGAAGCGTGAATCCTGGTTTGCAAAGCTCGAATTTTTTCTTCTTGGGTATGTCGGCACAGACAATCGAATTATCGATCGAGGGCGCGAGCTGATCCGCGATGGCAAGGCCGATCGTTCGGTCTTCGAAACTGTCGCTCAGAAACTTGTCGCGCAAAACAAGATGGACGCAGCTATGCGAATTATTCGAAAAGCTATTCAAATCTACCCTGAAAGTATCGAGTCCTTTGATGATCTGTACGAGCAAGCAGGAGGTTGGAACCTTCGCGAAGCGGCCTGATTCCGTGGGTTAAAAAAGTGGATAGATAAATGGGGCGATCGGCGATGTTTCGACGAATATCAGAACAAGTCCAATCAGTAAAAACACGATCAAGATCGGAAGTAGCCAATAGGTCTTCCGAGCCATCATAAAGCCAAAAAAATCTTTTACAAACTCAATCATTCGGATGCCTTAGTAGGGCGTAGTCATGCTGTCGTTACTTTCTGGGTGCGATGTCAAAAAGTAAGACTTTGCTTCTGGATCTAAGTTTAACTGAACCGGTGCTTTTGAGAACTTTCGACGCAGCCACCCCAAAGGGGTTAGAACCATATAGAAAGTGAAAACCAGCAATATTAAGGCAAGTCCGTGAAAAACGGTTTTCCCGAAAAGCTTCCAATAGTGAAAAAGGCGCTTAAAAATAGTCATTAGTCAGGGGCCAAGTCTTGTTGGTATTTATGGTAGACGGGGTCTGTCTGCCTGGATTTGTGAATAACAAAATTTTCAAGTACAAGAACATCGATATTTGAGTTCATAAAACAATTGATGGCGTCTTGTGGTGTGCACACGATAGGCTCGCCACGTAAGTTGAATGATGTGTTGATGAGCATCGGGCAGCCGGTTTTTTTGAAAAAGGACTCAAGAAGCTGATGGTATTTGGGGGAGATGTCTTTGTCGACGGTTTGAAGTCGAGCCGAGGTATCGACATGTGTTATCGCCGGGTAGTCGCTGGTCAGGGATTTTCTTTGGTCGTTTAAACTTTGCCCGGGTTCGGCCGCGGTAGATTTTTTCACCTTAGCTGTGAACAGCATATAAGGGCTTATCGAGGGTTCTTCAAAAAAATCTGCTGCCTTTTCTGCAAGTACACTGGGCGCGAAGGGCCGGAAAGACTCTCGGAATTTAATTTTCAGGTTCATTTGGTCTTGCATGGAGGGCGAGCGTGGGTCGCCAAGAAGGCTGCGTTGACCTAAGGCTCTAGGGCCAAACTCCATACGGCCTTGGAACCAACCAACAACGGACTGCTTCACAAGTTCGTTACTGACCTGTTCGGTGAGATCCGAATCACTGAGTTCTTCGTAGACTAAATTGGATGCGGTGACCGCCTGAAAGATTTGCTCGCGCCCGAAGTCTGGCCCTAGCTGGGCTCCTTGCATTTGATCTTTATCTTTCTTTTTCATGGGTTGCTTCAGGTGTTGGTGCCAAGCGAGATAGGCTGAGCCAATGGAGCCACCAGCGTCTCCGGCAGCTGGCTGAATCCAAACCTGTTCGAAGCCGGCTTTTTGAAATACTTGTGTGTTAGCCACACAGTTTAGAGCAACGCCTCCGGCCAGTGTCAGGTTTTTTTGTCCAGTGACTGACCTGGCATGTGATGCAAGGCGAATCATAGCCTGGTTTGTGACCTCTTGTATGGAGGCGGCAATATCACAGTGAAACTCCGAGAATCGCGTTTCAGGTTTTCGGCAGGGTTGGCCGAATAATTGTGTGAACTTTGAATGGATCATTTGAGTCGATTCAAGGTAGCCGAAGTAGGTCATATTTAGTCTGAAGCTACCGTCGTCTTTTAGGTCGATCAGTTCATCCCTGATTTTTTTTGCATACTTCGGTCGACCGTAAGGTGCGAGTCCCATCAGCTTATATTCGCCCGAATCCACTTTGAACCCAAGGTATTGAGTGAAGCTACTGTACAGAAGCCCCAGTGAATGCGGAAAGTGCAGTTCCTTTATCGGGGTCAATTTGGTGTCATGTCCTTGCCACAAAGAGGTTGTCGCCCATTCGCCGACGCCATCTACGCACAGGACAGCTGCATCATGAAAAGGGGATGGGTAAAAAGCGCTAGCAGCATGAGATTGATGGTGAGCTGAAAATAGGAGCTCGGGTAATTTGGACCGTTTGTTTTTTCTTAGGCTTTTTAAGTTTCGTTTGATCTCGCTTTTGATGTCCAGCTTGCGGCTTAGCCACACAGGGATGGTTTTAAGGTAAAGCTGAAGACCTTTTGGGGCTGTCGCAAGGTGAGATTCTAGTAAGCGTTCAAAGGTGATAAATGGCTTGTCGTAGTAAGCCACAATCTGAATGTCTTCAATGGTGATGTTTGCCTGGCGTAGCAAGAATTTGATGGCATTGATCGGAAAGCTTGAGTCATGGCGAACCCGTGTAAAACGCTCTTCTTGAGCTGCAGCAAGGACTTCGCCGTCCTTTATTAGGCTTGCAGCGCTATCATGGTAAAAGCAGGAGATTCCGAGAATGTAGGTAGAGACGGCCATCTTTTGCATTATAGGTAGGGGCCTATTCAACCAAGTATGGTTTTTAGTTTTTGTATTGAAAGTTGGACTTTGGTAGGATTTTGGTATGGCATCCCCATACAAGGTACCGATATTTCGATTGGCTTACCCGCAGTCCTACGTAAATGAGTATTTTACGATGTGTCAGCAAATCTTCGACGAAGGTTTTTTGACGAATCATCATTTTGTTCAAAAGTTTGAACGCACCTTTGCACAGTGGACGGGTGCAAAATATTGTGTGGCGACCAGTAACGGAACCTCAGCACTTGAGATTATTCTTAAAGCCATTGACGTAAAAGGTCGAAAGGTTCTTTTACCAGCGAACACCTTTATGGCTTGTGTTCGGGCGATTCAAAATGCCGGCGGAACACCCGAATTGGTTGATATTGACAGTGAATCTGGGCAGATGGACCTTCATGAGCTAGCCGAAAAATTACGGCCGGATATTGGGGCCGTCATGCTGGTCCATATTGGCGGCATTATTTCAAAAGATCTTTTTAAAATTGTCGAGATGTCCAAAAAACATGGGGTACCCCTGATCGAGGATGGGTCTCAATCCATAGGAAGCCGTGTTGGTGGTGATCATTGTGGAACTTTCGGCCTGGCAGGCTCGTTTAGTTTTTTTACAACGAAAGTGATGACCACGGGTGAAGGTGGAGCCGTTGTAACAAATGATGAAGATTTTTACGGCCGACTTGTGGCTGCACGGCAGTTCGGGAAGTCAAAAAGTGATGCCACTGTTTTTGATCAGCAGGGGACCAATGCCAAGATCTCTGAGTTTCAAGCAGCTTTGGGCTTGCTAGAATTAGATCGTATCGATCAGCGGGTCGAGCTACGAAAGAAGTGGGCACAGCTGTATCAAAGCCAGTTACAGGGGACTGAGTTTCGCCCAGTCATTCCCGTCGAGGGGATGACTTCAAGTTTTTATAAGCAAATGATCCTATCTCCTTATTCTTATAAGGACGTACAGCAACATCTAGAGAATCATTCTATTCAAATGACCGGCGGGGTGTACCATCGTCCGTTGAATGAGCAGCCTGAGTATAGCCGCTTATGTGGTGGCAGCTATCCGGCGGCAACTAAGTTTGGACAGTATCATTTCTGCCCGCCTTGTTATCCAGAGTTGACGGAGGAGGAAGTGATCTATGTCTGCGATGTTTTAAAAACGATGAAAGATCGAACGTCGACTGAGGGGCGGGTGTAGTGAATCAAAAGTTTGTCGAGCTTGGAATTGACGATGGCTTAAAGTCCTATCTTGAAGGTCTTGGTTACCGCATAAAGAAAGTTTTTCCATCCGAATCCTATAATTGTACTTTTTTAGTCGAGCACGATCGTTACTCGGGGCTTCGAGTTGTGAAAGCAACAAGCATTGATCACTGGACAAAGCTGTACAATCAGTCGGAATGGATACGGGAAAAGAAAAATACGGGTATGGTTCCTAAGGTTGAACTGGTCAGTCAGAGCTCTCAGTTTTGTCACTATGAAATGGAATACCTGGACGATGCCGAGAACTTGTTTTCTTTTATTCACAAATCATCCTTGCATCAGATAGAAAAGACCTTTGATCGCGTGTTTACCTTTTTAAAGGATCACGTCCACACATCGAGCCCACTTGAGATACGGGATGATGGTGCAAGGGATTATATTCATCGTAAAATCTTACACAAACTGGATGAGTCAGAAGCTCACTTGCCTTTGTTAGCGAAGTTTACTCGCCAGCAGACAGTGAGTATCAACGGCACCGACTATTGCGGCCCACGGCGGTTGGTCGAGGCTCTGCTAAACGATGCCGCAGCGTTAAGGAAGGTCGCGACCTTCCGTCCCTCTTTTTTACATGGTGATCTGACCGTTGAAAATATTTTGATATCTCCGTCGGGTCCTTACTTGTTGGATCCGAATGATGAAAATATATTGTCGTCCCGAGCCCTTGATTACGCGAAGTTGTATCAGTCGCTAGAAAGCGGATACGAGTTTATGCGATTAACAAAGGTGTTGCGTTTTGACGAGCAAAGGCTCGACTTCGACTTAGAGATTTCTGATGTTTACACCAAAGTGTTCGATTTGGTTCAGCTACGGGTGCAAGAAGCCCTTCGGCCTGATGAAA
>NYZX01000173.1 GCA_002686065.1 Pseudobdellovibrionaceae bacterium
GCGATGACCGACTGAACCCACGGAGGGGTGTCCCTGAAGGGGGGAACTAAAGACCGCCAACAAGGACGTAGCACGACCTTTCGAACCCAGGCCACACCAATCAAGCAAAGATTCAAGAAAAGGATTAGCTAACCGAAGCCCCAAAAAAACGATCACGAATCAGGGCTAAAAACTGAAACGTTTTTTCGTCCGACTTGAATTCGTAGTGTGATCTTGGCGGGGCCTTCATATAGTCTTCGAACCACTCAGGAGTTAGCCCCAGCTTTTTAAGAACGTAGGCCTTATCTTGCTCAAGCTCTTCTGGGTCGTAAAGTGGCTTACTGAGTTCTTCCAGGGCTTCTTCACGGGTCATCTGCTTCGAAAGTACAAGCGTCGATAGGTGAGCTTTTCGTTTATCGATGTTGAATTTGTTCGGCAAAATATGGGCTTGATAGAATTTCGTAAAAAGCGATTCGTAGTGTTTGCCGCCGTAAGGGCGCCAGTCGAACTTGTCTTTAAGAAGCTGCATGGCTTCTTTTTTATTGTAGTCGATATAGTTCAATGGCTTCATGACTTTGTAGCCCAAGCCGTACATCAAAAGAACATGTCTAAGTGTACTGGCTTGCGGGAAAGTCTTCATCGGTAGTTCGCCGTACAGTTTGTTGATATGGCGAATGTTTTTTAAGTCCTGCTTTCGGTGAACCCAGGACTTTGGCATCACCGCTTCTGTGGCGAAGTTAGCGCCGCTAAGCACATATTTGATATTGTGCTTTTTAGCTAAGTTGATGATCACGGCAAAAATAGCGTGATCCGATAAAACTTCAATGTCGACAACATGAGCTTTGAAGAAGGCTCGTTGAAGCGAGCGGAACTCGTTCCAATCGATCACATGGGTGTGTAAATCAAAGTTGAGTTTTTTAACGATATTGTGGATGTTGCTGACAGCCAGCTCTGAGTTCCATCCGTTATCAAGGTGGACACAAAGAGGGTTCAGGCCGTGCTGGTGGGCGAGGTATGCCACGTAAGAACTGTCTACACCGCCACTAAGACCAACGATGGAATCGTATTGTCCGCTTTTTGAGGTTTTCACTTTTTCAAGAACTTGGGAGATCTTGTCTTCGGCGAGGTATGTTTTTAAAGGCCATGTTTTTTCAACAGCATCATAGCTATGGCAGTGAGAACATACGCCATCCGCATCAAACGTGATTTTTGGGTCCGTTGTGTCCATGATGCAGCGCGAACAGATTTGATGGCTCATCTAAGTTACCTCGATCAAATACCAATTTAAAAACAGCAGACGGATCGAAACAGCGTCAGGAATGGATGATTTCTAAAATTTCCTGCCGCGTCGGATAAGAGATCAACACTGCTTTGTGCGGACCATGGTACACGAAAAAATTACCAGCTGCTACTGCATCCGCGCCCTTTTGAAAGGCTAACTTGAAATCCTGTTCGTTTTTCGCGCCACCAAGGCAAATTAAGGGGATATCAAGGTCGTTTGAAAGGCTTTCAATCAGTGTATTGTCATATCCCGATCCCGTTCCCTCGCGGTCGGCAAAGTGAAGTAGAATTTCACCGACTCCTAGCTCTTGAAGATGGTGGCACCAGGAGTCCAGAGGCTCCTTTCGCCTNTTTTTGTTGATGTAGTCATAAAGGCCATATTTGCCGCCAAAAAGGCCCTTAGAGACGTTCACTATTCCCACAACGCTTTGAGCGCCGTAATGTTCACTGGCTTTTCGTACGAGGTCAGGGTCTGTTAAGGTCGCCTGCCCAAGGGCGACTTTTTCGTAACCAAGTCGGAAGATTTTTTCAATATCTTCAAACTGAGACAGTCCACCACCGTAGCTCATGGGGACGAAGGATTCAGAAGCAATTTCTTCAAGGACTTCGAAGTTAGGGGCCGAGTTCTGTTTTGATGCTGTGATGTCTAAAATCATCAGCTCGTCGACCTCTTTGTCGTTAAAGATACGGATCGTATTAATGGGGTCACCGACATAGCTTGGGTTTTTGAACTTAAGGGTTCGATAGAATCCGCTGCCTTGAAGCAATAACGAAGGGATCACACGTCGGTTCATCATACTTGCGCCACCTGATCCACAAATCGTTTCATCATTGTCTTACCAAATCTGTGACTTTTTTCCGGGTGAAATTGCATTCCGTAAATGTGCTGACTAGCAAAGCCTGAGTCGAACTGAAGGCCATAATTAGTTTTAAATAAAACATCTTCTGGGTTTTCGCACTCGACGTAATACGAGTGCACAAAGTAAAAACGAGTGTCTTCGGGCAGGTCACTTGATAGCGGAGTTTGCTTTTTCGCCTGAACCTGGTTCCATCCCATATGNGGNATTTTCAATTTTTTATCACCTGATCGAAGGTCTTTTGGGAAGCGTTTAGTTTTGGCTTGAACAAGCCCAAGCCCTTCTTCTTGGCCTTCCTCACTTCCCAGCGTCATCAATTGCATCCCTAAACAAATCCCAAGTGCTGGACACTTTCCGTCCAAAATCTTTTCACGAAGGGGAGTGACCCAGCCATCTGACTTTAAGCGACTCATTGCTTTATCGAAGGCTCCGACTCCAGGAAGAATGATCTTGGTCGCTTGCTCGAGGTCTTTAGGGGTTTCTGCCACCTGAATGTTTTTTGCGCCGACATGCTTAAGCATATTTACGATGGACCCAAGGTTGACGACTTTGTAATCGATGACGGTAATCATAGGTTTTAACGTTGGCGGAAAGTCGACCGGATGACAAGGCTTTTCCGGCGCCCTTATTTCGTCTTTACGCCAGTCACCCTCCAAAGTGTTCCGTCTGGTGATTCGAAGACGGGTTGTAGTTCCAAAGTGTCTAAGTAATTGGATTTAGGATACAGGAAGCCTTTTTGGACCCGGTCAATCCATGCGATATAAACGGGAGTCTCAGGCTTGAAAATGGCAGCAATTGGCTCGTTTGCTGGTTGGGGCGAGTGATAATAGCCTTGTCGGGGAAGCTGCTTGGCTTTCCAGTTGGCGTGGATATAAAGNCAGTCAGGTGAATTTGAAAAGATGGGGCCGTCAATTTGAAGTTGGCGAAGACTTTGTAAAAAATGATCNNTGCGAAAATCATGACNGGTAAGGCCAGGTACACCGCTTGTCGTAAACAGNGCAACTTCGCTAGCGATCTTTGGTAGGCCATAACCAAAGCTAAGAAAGGCCGATGCCCCAAGTAGCCCCATTGTGAGCTTCTTNGATTGGGTCCACTGTACGGTAAGATAGAGGCACACAAGGCTTGGAATATAGATCGGAACCAACAATCGCGTGGCAATATGATCCATCGCCGAATTGGCACGGAGATAGACCAAGACAGCGCAGTAAAAGGCACAAAACAGAAAGCTAAGTAAAAACAACGGATAACTTTTTTCGTCTTTGTTTTTTAAGGCGACCTTAACGACGATCGCCGTGCCAGCAGCAACAGCAACTAAAGCAATTGTGTAAGGTAAATAGTGCAGAGGGGGAAACCAATTCACGAAAGTGACGATCAGTTGCTTTAAGGCTTTTGAGTATCCCACATCTGATGGCGGGCGATGTCCTGTGAAGGTGCCAAAAAGAAGGTAAGATCTGGAAACCCACAATACCAAGGGGACAAGACTGGTCGTCGAGTAAAGTAAAACCGAAGCGAGNCGGGTTTGAAAAGGGCGTTTTGTTTGAAGAAGGATGGATACACTCAGCCCAAGAAAGTAAGCAATGCCGATGTACCGGGTTAATAGGAGGCTCGCCGTTAAAAGGCCCGCTATCGCTAAAGCTTTTTTGTCATGAGTTTCAAGGTATTTCAGTCCGAATAGAAATCCCGTGGCAAGCAGCGCTAAAAAAAGGGGCTCTGACCAAACGTAGGTATTTACATGAAATAGCTGAGGGCTAAACGCAAGTAGCGAACCAAGNCCTAGGATGANCCATCGATTCGTATTCTGTTTGATGAAAATCCAAAGAGACAGAAACACCGTCAAGAAAACCCAAATGCTGTTCAGCCAGGTGGCCGAGTGTAAAGCCGAGCCAGATAGGGCTTTCCCAAGATAAAGACTTAGTGGCGTCANGGGAGGCCAAGACACGAANGGGCCTGAAAAGGTCCGCAGTCCTTCGCCTTGTGAAAGGCTGTCGGCGGTCGAAATATAACTCACTGAATCCGGTGAAACGCCTAAGCCGAAGTTCCATCCCGAAGTTAAAATAAAACTTGCCGCAATAACAGCAAAGGTTAGCGGCACGTAGATCTTAGATAGGCGCACAGCTGGTGTCCTACTAACTACAACTCGGAAAGGCTTTGGCGAAGTGCCGCCACGACTTCTGTTTGTTCTTGATGGGTGATCTCTGGAAACATCGGAAGACTAAGAATCTGGTTAGAGCAGGTTGTTGCTACGGGAAAGTCTTCTGGGCGGTGCCCCAGGTAGCCATAGGCTTTCAGGTTCGGCAAGGCGATTGGGTAATGTACGCCGACGCCGATACCCTTTTCCTTCATTCGTTGCAGAAGTTGGTCGCGCCCTTCTTTGACCTGGATGACGTATAGGTGGAATACATGACCGCCTTGTTCGGGAAGCATCGGTCGATTGACAGCGACGTCTTTCAAAAGTTCGTCATAGACCAGGGCCTTTTCTTGACGTAGTTGGGTCCACTTAGGAAGGTGCTTCAACTTCACGTCAAGTACGGCGGCTTGAAGGGTGTCCAGGCGACTGTTGTAGCCTTCGAATTCGTGGTCATACTTGCTTAAGCGTCCGTGGTTAGACAGCATTTTAATTCGTTGAAACAGGGCTTCGTCGTTTGTGACGATGGCACCGCCATCACCAAAGGCGCCTAGGTTTTTACCTGGGTAGAAACTAAAAGATCCGGCCACTCCGAAGCTTCCTGCCTTTTGTCCGTCTTGCTCGGCAAGGTGAGNTTGAGCGCAGTCTTCGACGACGTAGACCTGGTATTTGTTAGCCAGGTCCATCAGTGACTTCATGTCGATCAGTCGGCCGTATAAGTGGACGGCAACGATGGCTTTGATGGATCCACCTTTTGTGTGGGCTTGTTTTTCCAGTAAGGACTCCAAAAGGCTTAAGTCGATGTTGTAGGTCTCGGGGTCGATGTCAACAAAGCGGACCTTCGCCCCTGAGGTTGTGACTGTTTCGGATGAGGCGATAAACGACAAAGCGGGGACGACAACTTCGTCACCTTGCCCGAGGCCCAAGCCTTGAAAAATTAACGATAGAGCGTCCGTTCCGTTGCCGACTCCTTGGCAAAACTTTGTGCCGCAAGCTTTTGCAAAGTTTGCTTCGAAGTTTAGTTTCGGTTCTCCGCCGATAAATTGACAGCTAGATACGATGCCATTGATTGCGGCGTTCAACTCGGCAGCGATGGGCTCATGACTACGGTTTAAATCCATTAATGGAACGTTCATTATTTGTTCTCCAAAATTTTTGCGGGATTGCCAGCCACTGTTGTTTCATCTGGAACATCTTTTGTGACGACGGACCCGGCTCCAACAAAAGCGTTCAACCCCACTTTGACGCCGGGAAGAAGGGTGGCGTTGGCGCCAACGCGAGCTTTTTCGCCCACGATGGGTCCTGCTAAGTTGGCCTTGGTGTCTGGCTGGTTTGGAAACTTCGCATTTGTCAGCACCACATTTGGGCCGATCCAGCAGCCTTTCNGAAGGACGGAGTGTTCTGGGATGAAGACCTGNGTATGAATACGCACATCGTCCTCGATGGTGACCTGATGTTCNATCACTGAGTGCGTTCCCAGGCTGACATTGTTTCCAATTTTATTGTTTTCACGAATGTTTGCAGCGTGTCCACAGTGAAAGTTTTCACCAATGACGTTGCCGGCGTATATCACCGAGTGGGATCGGATAACGCTGTTATCGCCGATCACGGTTGTTTTGCCTTCACAATGAGNGTTCGTTACNCCAATCAAGCAGTTCTCGCCGATGGAGACGTTTTTCCCGAGTTCGACGTTAGGCAGAATTCGAGCTGAATCAGAGATCATTTAGTCTTTTCCTAATCGACACTTTTCTGGGGTGAAGGGAAATGTGATTTCTTTACCTGTTTCAANCGATTCATAAAGTGCGGTGATAATCTCGATGGACTTCTTGCCTTCCTCNCCCATAACCATGAAATCAGTGCCTGTATTCAAAGCTTGAACAACGTGGTTTAGGTAGCGGCGATGGCCAAAACCGTAAACGTCTGGAGGGTTTTCTTTAAATTCATCAAGGACCTTTGCGTCCTCGCTGGTTTTTTCATTAAAGTTCCAATGACGCATTTGATTGACGGCAAAGCCTTCAATTTCAACTGTGCCGCCTTCTCCTAAAACAGAGATCGAGCCTTCAAGGTCTTTAGGGCGGGTTGCCGTCGTGGCCTCGATCATGCCAAGCGCACCACTTTTAAATTT